>NZ_DEXU01000014.1:230493-230656 GCF_002364295.1 Idiomarina sp. UBA3176 | reverse complement strand
GCTGGCATTATGCTGCCGTCGTTATTGACCTGTTTACCCGTCGGGTTATTGGCTGGTCGATGTCGCCTCGCCCTGACGCAGAGCTTGCTGCACGTGCACTGGATATGGCTTATGAAATGCGTGGTAAACCCGAGGGTGTTATGTTCCATAGTGATCAAGGTAC
>NZ_DEXU01000014.1:0-230205 GCF_002364295.1 Idiomarina sp. UBA3176 | reverse complement strand
TCCGGGTTTTGTTGACCACTACATGTTATTACTAGCGTCTGTAAAATCGCTTGCACATTCAGCCGCTTATTTATTGACGAGCTTAATTAAGCCACATGTGATCCTCTTCATCCATAACCATGGCTTCAGGTTCGCATTGTGCTAGAAGCTCCTCTAACGAGTACTCAAGCTTGTTGACAGGCTCAATTAGTATTCGCCCATTTTTTATTTTAATTTCAACTTTGTCGTTTACATCCAAGTTTAATTCTTTCAGTAATACAGTGGGGATTATTACAACGTTGAAGCAATCAGTCTTCAGGATAACGGTCTTCATAACTCTCCCCTAAATAGCGACTCTTAAAAAGCTGGTAAAAGGCATTGCAGCAATATCGATAATCAACACTTAAGCTCCTAATAGGGATATAAACTTACAACCATTTTGCTGACCACAACACCGAAAGCACCGAAATGGAAAGTAAGTAGCTCGTCCATACGTTAGGAGGGTTAAATTCGCTCATATGGTTACTGCGTGGGCTGTAACGTATTTAGTCACAAAGCCCACAAGTGGATAACTGAAAATCAAAAAGAGCCGCCAGTACTACCTGGAGGCTAATTAGCCGAAGGCGTGGTGAGTGCCTTCAGGAAGATAACGCTTCATACCTGTAACCGTAGTATGGCAAAGCCTCCAACAGCACGCAAACAGATCTTTACCAACAGTTCGACTCAAGGTAATCCCTAAGCCGGTGACCCTCAATTAGAGAGCCTGACAGCAACATATCCTTAGGCGAATAACCATCAAATTTGATGTTTGTATTTTCTAACCATTCTACCCGATGTTCTGACTGCAAAAATAAAGTCGATAATGCTTTATGGATACCCAAAATAAGTGAAACTCTAGTACGCTGGTCGACGGTCAATGGTTGTCTTAAAGGCTCTTCCGGTAGTTTACTAACGAACCCCAAAGACAGTACTTTTTCCTCATTCAAAAAACACCACTCATCCAAAATTCTAGCGGCAACTTTGAACGCCTTTGTATCGTCTTCTGCCGACCGGGACTGGTGCCAGAGTCTCAGTTTAACTGGATCACTGATAGCCATGTGCTCTTTAACCCCGCATGTTAAATTCACTCGTTCCTGATTCTTACCGATAGTCGTTGAAGCGCCGCCTATTTGGAAGTTAATAAGTTATCCAAGTTACGATATACGTTTTCTGCCCAACGACCTATAGTTTCCTGAGATATTAGCCCTTTTTTTTCAGATGCCTGATGAACAATAAAGAAGTGCCGGCCCTCACCAAACTCGGTATCAAAGTACGCTTTGGGCCAACTAAGCGACTTTTTAAGAAGCCTAACTTCAATATCTGCTAATTTCTCAATCAGTTCCTCTACTTCAGCAACCAGAACAACCTTGGTTGATAGTGCCTTTGCAGCATCGGATGTATCGACCTCCATCAGATAGAAAGGCTTACCTTTAATAGTAACCCTAACCAACATCCAACACCTTGGCGTGGAGTCATCTCGCATTAAATGCATTTTGCATCGTCCGACAGATGGTAGCTTCCTGAAAGCAACATGCTCGACTCTACAATTATGGTTACTTACCAAGTCATCAAGCATCTTAGAAAAACTAGTGAACTTCTTAGCGTACAAATGTATATCATCGGTTTGCTCATCGAGCCCATCCCATTCCGCGCCTGGAAGCTCTCCCAGAGGCGACTGCTCTTCGGTGCTCAATAAACCGGGGCTTTCTTCTCCGCCTGGCTCTCCTCCGGATCCAACTTTTTTACTTTTAGTCGCGGTTTTCCGGGTGCTTACGGCTTTTTTAAATTCGATTTTTGTTTTAAAGCTTCCAATCTGTATCGGATCGTTCTCTCCACTAGAATCCTGACCCTCATCTATCTCATGCTCGGGAGGTTGACCGCCTCCGCTGCCACCCATTTTCCCGCCAGTAATTTCAGGTACATAAAATTTTGGACTAAAGAACTCAACTTCGGCAGGGATATCAGCCGGAATATTTACCATTTCTATAATTTCATACACAAATAACGTATTTGTTGCTTCATCCAGATTCCCACGTACTTTTAGTGAGGCGCCATTTAGTGGTGGAGGCTCGAATTCAAAATGCCAAACCCGATATGCTCCTTTATCAACGCCTGACATCAGCTCATTTTTACTGATACTTTCATACGATAGTCGGGCGTCATCATCCAGTAAAAGCCATGCCAAATAACGTCGATACCCTGGATCGGAAAATACATTAACCGGACACGTGCTATTGGCAAGCACAGTGACTGTCGCCTTGCTTTTATTATAGTCATCGTCCTCAATAGAGAACTCATTCTGCAGTATTCCATGCTCTAAACTAGCTCGTGAAAAGTAAGCGTTATGAAAGAAAAGCGCTCGAGCAAGCTCAAATTGCGGAAGATAAATCGTTAAACCGTTCGCAAGTTTAGTAACAAAGCAGAGGGACTTATGTTCTTTCGGTAGATCATGCTCTCTTGCCGGGCAATCCTCCAAATTACTCACCATCCAGCCTTGCAAGTCAGTTATGGTGAATTCAATTTCGATGCCTTGTCGACGAAAGGGCCATGTATGGTTTATGACATTTTTTCTGACTAAAATCGGTGCCTGGGAGAGCAAGACACTGTCATTACCCTTTATTTTACTAGGATAAATACTTAGATTGACTCCCCATTTACTGCCATTAATTCGTTTAAAAAGTGATCCAATGCCATTGATCCAGGTGTTATCTTTAAAACCGCTCAGTTTAGCCATTCAGTTTATAACTCCAGTACTTCAGAAAGAAATTCTCGCGCTCCCTGAGTTAATCGCTCTTCACTGAGGCCTGCACTGCGCAGAATATCCCAACGTTTCAGTTGTTCGTCTTCCTGAGTACGCTTCGCAGCAACACGCGTCATACGACGAATTTGAAAGTCGGAAATAGTCTCAGAGTACATATGAAGAAACAAAGAGCATTTCGGGAGTTTTCGTAAGTTCTTCTCGAGCTTTGACTTATTGTCTAACTGGCTCAGGTACCAGTTTTTTGATCTTCTTGGACCCTCTAATATCGGTTCTACTTGATTGCGAATAGATATAAGCATTTTTACAGTAGTGAGGTCTTGTGAATCCCAATTAACTCGCTTCGCTAAAGACGGTTCTCGATGCTTTAACTTTGCGTTTAATCCCAGCAGCCAGCTGTTGTCGTACCTATATAGCCAGGTATACAGTCCCGCAAACCCCTCGGCTCTAGCTCTCTTCACCCCTCTGTTCTTTATTGCTTTAAGCCATGCGAACCGCTTTCTAAGTACGACTAATTTATCAACAAATACCGACGAAATCCGAACCAATGAACTACGAGGCTGCTGCCGCCTCACATCTCCGATAACGTCGTTTAACGTTAATTTATCGCCCAAAAATGCATGTAGAACGATTAAGTGTTCAAGGTAGCTAAAGCTTTTACGGTGTTTCCTGAAAAGAGTTCTAAGCCAACACGTTTCAGATTCGGATACATTAAGACCTGAGTGGTTTAGCCAGTCTGCAGTCCAGAATTTAATAACTCGCTCAGCGACCAATTCATGCTCAACCTGTTGCCCTCGATTCAACCCAAAATCACAAGCCATAGCCTTGTAGAATAATCCCCACTGAAAAATACTCGGTACTGACTGTTCAGGCAGTCCTAAAGTTGCCGCTATACTCGGCTCCAAAATGCGGCTGTATTTATCCATACTTTCCTGATGAACCAAAGGGCATAAAGTGCGACTTGCTGGCGTATAAACATGTCGCTTATACGTCATCCTCCTCACAGAAGACATTTTAAGCTTTCCATGTAGCGGGCAACTGTCAATGCCAGCAACTTGCCAGTCTCTGCGCCAGAAACACTCTCCAAGTTCATTCCATTGTTGCTCAATGCATTTGGGGCAATAGCGTAGATAATTAGGTTGAGTAACTCTGGAAGCAGCGAAACCGGACATGACGTGTACTGAGTTCTTTTTATCTGCAATCAGTTGTTTCATTAACTGACACCGGCGCTGCTCTCCAATAAAAGGGGCGTATAACGGGAACAAGGTATGCCTGTAGAGCAGGTCTTCCGGTTGAATATTTATTTCCAGAGGATATAACCCGGCAATTTTGCCCAGATGGCCATGTAAGTCCGATGTCGCAATTATTGTTTTACTCCCGAAGACTTCCTGCAATATTTCTTTGGGGGAAGTCAGCCCACTATGCACTCCATACCGGGCTATCGTGCTATAAATTAGCTCATTAGGATAAGGGATCGGGAAGCCAAGCATTTAGCCCACCCGTTTTAACCGGGATTCCATATCGAAAATATCACGGCCTAACTCAAGTTCATGGTAAAACTCGCTTTTCTTTTGAGAATATTTAAAACGAAGATCCTCCGATGCCAGGGTGTGCCACTCTTTTGGTTTTACTGTTTTAATCTTGGGCTTAGTATTGCCTTTTGACGCAGACGAGGGCTCGTGTTCTGTTTTATACCATTCGAGAACAATACGAGTTAATTCCGGTAGCTCAAGAGCTGCATGTTGTTTGAAAACTTTCTCAACCAGTGCCGGCAACAAATCAGAATCACACCCCATCGCCTGTAGCATATTGTAGAGCCGCAGGGCTTTCTCATTGTTACCAAACGATACCTCTTTTTTCTTTTTTTCCTGCTCCTGCTCAATCAAATTACGGAGCTCAAGTAAGCGCTTATCCACGGAAGGCAAATGCAAGTCTGAATACTTCACTATCAAATCCGCATCATTGCGTCTCAAGGCTTCAAGCATTGGGTGAACCGGAATGAGCTCTTGTTCATAAACCTTACGAAGTAAATCAGTAGTAATGCGCTCAAGACCCGTCGCTATTGCCCTCATCTGAGCCAAGACAAAAAGCTTCACAACGATATCGAGTACACCCTGCGATAGGTCATACCAACAATCCCGAACTTCTTCACTAAGCGTCTCATCACGTCGCTCTAACCATTGGTACTTCCATAGCTTATTGGTAAAAGCTTCCCATTCGGTGAGTCTGGGCTCTCCCGTTTCAGGATGATACCGACGGGATCCTCTTTGCATCGGCTCCCAAAATAACGAACCAAATCCAGCGCTCCGACGTCCTGACTGCAACTCCATTTCGAAAAGCGGTCTAGCTTTTGGGGTTCCAACTAAAACAACCGGAACACCGATGACGTTTACCAGGGCAACAAAGAACTCAAGCATGGACTCTTTGCTTTCTTCACGCTTTAAACCCAGCCTTTGTATGTCATCAATAACGAGAACGCCAATAGCCCTTTGAGTCGCAACCTGTCCCATCAAAGATAAGAGAGTTTCAGGCCCGTGACGCTTTCGACCATACTTGGCCTCATAATTTGTTTGCAATGTGCGGTCGACTTCTCGAAAAAAGTTTAAGCATAAACTCTTAAGTGAACCATCACTTGGACACTCCATACGCAGGTAGGGCAATTGAATCAGGTTATACTCAGGATGAAATATAACCTCCGGGTAAGTCGCTAATATTCGATTAACCGTAGTGCTTTTTCCTGAGCCGGAACAGCCTATCAGAGATAAACATTTTGCTGTTGAATTCGACTGAGAGAAACGAAAATCGCTCGTCGCTCCCTCCATAATGCGTTGATAGCCTTCCTGCATTTTTTTGTTGAGAGAGCCATCCGATGGATTTCGGCCAACATAACCAGCACGGATCATTATTGATAGCTTTTCTTCCAGTTGCCTATGAATAGCCAGGGGCTGGAAAAAGTCATCTAATAGGGCTGCAATACCGTGAGCTCTCTGGTGAGACTCAGCAAAGCGATCTTCCTGTTTAAAATAAACCTTGCCCGTTAGATTATTACGAAGGGTATTGAGATCCATTGTTGGAGGCAGAGCTTCGATGAAAGGGTTTCCCCGATAACGCTCGAAATCAGATGACTTATAGATTGCTGAAACATAATTATCAGGTAAAGGCATCAATCATCATCCTCAAAAAGCTCGTCGATATAATCGGGATAGTCGAGATCGGGACTGGTCTTATTCAGAGGAATAATCTCAGCTGACTTTTTATTGCGGTTGTCAGGCGTAGGCGCTTTGCTCTGTCGCTCTAATTGTTTTTCATTTGAGCGATTGTTTTTTATCGCACTTATCCTTTCACTGTTTGGACGCTCAGATTTATTTGGAGAGCTTGCTTCGGCTTGAGAGATTTTTTCTAACACAAACTCTTCGTGTTGCCGACGACTTTCCTTAGCAGCCACCTTAGCTTTTGCCGATACTTTTTTCTGCTCTTCCTGCAGCTGCCAAACATCCCAAAACGATGATCCTCGATACTGCCTAGATAGATCGGTAAGGCTACATTTCCAGTATTTGTTGCTCCCTTTTTCATAAAAAAGATAGATATTGTCCGCACTTAACGGGTCATATGCCGCCATCATTTTTTTAGGTCGCTTCACATCCCGCCCTCGGTGCGTCCAACCTAAACGGACAATTTCTGGAGATGTATAATACAAACCAGACAGACTGACACCACGCTCGGAGACTGTCACGCTGCTTCTCGGAAGTAGAGCAATTCGAAGCGCATCTGAATCAGTCTGACGTAAGCGTCCGGTTCGATTCTGTATACCCCAGTTCCAGAGGTGAAGTGGAGTATTCGGCAAGTCCGTTGGCATATCCACATCTCGGTCATATTTATCTAGCACTGCAAACTGATTGTGTTGTAATACTGACGACAACACGATTTGGGTAAAGTCAGTGATCGTCAGTTTCGCGTCGAGCCTATAATCTGAGCCCCCTCGTTTTTTTACCAAGTTGCCCGTAACATAACCCGGAACAAAAGGACCGAAAGACTCATGCATAGTTTTGAAGTGCCTTTCTACTATCCCTTTCGCATCCCCCCGGTAGGGCGGTGCGTTCTCAATTCGCATAAAGAAATTACTTTCTAAATTTTCAATTTGATAGCCAAGTAGTTCTCCTCTGTCTGCCAGCAACGCATCAGGTAGCCCTATACAGGGCCATTCATCGTCGGCAATATCAAAGCCAAGTGCATGGCAGTAGTCTGACTTACTACTTATCGCTACGTGCAATGCCTGCAGTGCAGCCGCATATGAGGGATTTTCGAAACCAATATAAAACCCGGCCACCATTCGGCTGAATACATCAATCACCATATAAACAACAGGGCGACCAACTATGTTGCCCCGGTCGGAATCAGAGACCAGATAAACGTCTGCTATCGTTGCATCAATTTCATAACGCGAACCCGGCCCCAGGACTTGAGTATTGGCCGTACTATGCAATGGCCGAATATCCTTGCTGTAATCTTTTTTAGATATTCTTTTTTGCAATGCTTCCGTTTGCACATACTCCCGTTTATAAAAATGTCGCAGCTGCCAAAGACTTGGCAGATTCTCTTCCGGAACATCAGGGAAATAGTTATGGTACATAGTCTCTAAACGACGGTGCGCATAAGGAAATGAATGTCCTTTATCGCTCAGGATGTACTTATCAATCGCAATCCGAAAAAGACGTTCAGTTGGCTCATCAACGATAGCACCGGTGCCAGGCGAATACTTACGCGGACGTCCAAGCTTCTTATCTTTAGCCACCCTCCGTTTCCCCTTGCCTCCTGAGTTTTTATAATCCGGTAGTAAAGCATTAGGTATCTGTCCTCGTTGCCAGTACTTCCTCGCAAGCCGATAAACCGTCTGCTTAGTGGTACCAAACTCAACTACAATTTTCTCTACTACCGGTCCCCGGCTTTTAGAATTATAAAAATCCGGCAACTCAATCAGAGGTTTTAGCAAAGAGAGATTCTTATCCCGCTTTTCACGGGCTATAGTACTTTCGGGCGGAGATTCGTATTTTAAGTAATTATGTGGGTCATCGATTCGCTCAAAAACGTCCTCATCTATAGCTCCATAAACCTCATCAACAAGTATTAACTCGGGGAATGCTTTCTCATCATCGATATTGATCCACACTAGATGCGTATTAAGATTTTCCAGGACACGAAACCGGGTGTCATAAAACCTAACAACTTCATTGATTTGAAACACGATAGGCCTCCCGGACAAAACCTAAATTTGAGGCGCGTAGCGCACCAACCTTTAGTTTGGTAATAGGCATAAAAATATCGAACTCAAAGTAACGTTTTGCCAAAAGACGACGAACCTCATAGAGCGACTCACCGGCATTAAGGCCATAGCTAATATCGAGCTTTTTACATAATGAGATGATGGTTTGGTTGGGGTTTTCGGTGAAGTGATACTTGTAAAATTCAATCTGCTCGACCGCTAATTCATCATCATCTTCGTCACGACCTGCAGGATATAGCCATTTCACGTTTTTACTAACTTCCTTTGGTATCTGCTGATCAGTTATTAAGTACCAGGGCACACCTTTTTCCAGCCAGTAGCGTCGCTCCAATTCAAGTTTTTCAACCGTGCGCTCATCGCCCAGCTTATTTGCATATTTCGCCTGAAACACGAACTTAGGGGCTTCTTCATTTGACGAATCGACTAAGAAGTCACTCGACATAAACTGGTCAACACCATTTTGTGCCGGATGCGTAATGCCTGCATCGGCTGCAATTTTTCTGGTTAGTGTTCGATCTAATGGGAACTGTTCACGAATTTGGGTGACATCCGGCAGCCATTCAAGGAGTAGAAAAACCGAGAGTTCAAGATCTGAAAGTAAGTGGTGTGTTCGTCTGGACTTGTGGCCAAATACTCGATGGACACGACCCAGAGAGGGTAAATCCCTAACAGTGAGCCAGGGACGGTAGTCTTGATTCTGACCGCTACCACGCCCTTCCTTTATCCATTTGAAAAAGGTCGCCTCGGAAATTATTTTTCTTTTCGTTGCCATCGCGAAACCCTGACTTTGACATTAACTCATACTAGTAAGGGCGCCGGTAATTCGCAAATTAAATTCTATCAGTACACCATAAATCAATAAGTTAGGCCATGTTTTCACAGGATATACATCCGAAACATACCAACCACAACTATTCGCAGAGTCTTTTAACTAAGAGACCCAAAGTATGTCAGCAATAAATGATACTCACGCACGATACTTTCAAGCATTAAAGGGTTTTGTTTGGCAAACAAAACCCTTTAGGTTAAGTTTGTTAACTTAACTTGTAATTCTAATGAATACGGAGATCGCAGCATGGATGCAAAGCACGAGAGTTTAACGGAATTATACAGCCAAATAAGTCAGTTAGTTAAAAATGGAGACATTTCCGCGATACCCATCGAAACCCTTCGGAGGGGAGATGAGTTCTTACCGAAAGAAGGAAAACTTTGGGATTTCAAGGAAGCAGTCGGCGATACTAAAGAATCTCACGCCAAAACAGTTTTGCAGATAGTCAGCTTTTACAATTCGTTTGGGGGCTATTTGGTCTATGGTGTACAAGAAACTCAAAAAGATAGCCAGTTCTTGCCCTGCGGGTTTGATGTTTCCAAATTTGACGTAAGTTCAATACGTAACCTTATCAAGCAGTATACGGGTACTACGATAGATATTAGCTTTGGAATACATGATATTGAGTTCGGCTGCAAATCTTTTGGAGTTGGACTTTTGCATATTCCAAAAAGAGGAGAAACTGACGAGATTGTACACTTCTTAAAAGATGGTCCTATGAAAGGGAACAAAAGCATCTTTCAGAAAGACGACACTTATTTTCGCGAACAAGATGAATGCGTACAGGCCAAAAACCCAGGTCATTTTCAATTTTTGTTTTCCGCGCGGAACCTCACAGAACAAGCTAAACAGTTCTCTATAGATCATAATTTGCCATCTCGAGATTTAATTTGCCCGAAATTCATAGGGCGTTCGTCGGTTCTTACACAGCTTTGGAAATGGCTTGGAGATGAGTTTGAATACACCAGGGTATTATCTGGAGAAGGCGGAAAAGGCAAAACATCAATAGCTTATGAATTTTCAAGGCAGTTAGTCAGTAACGCTCCTAAACCATTCGAGAGACTACTCTGGCTCTCTTTGAAAGAAAAACAATTTAGTCCGATCGAAGGGCGGTATGTTCAACTACAAGAATCAGACTTTACAGACCACGAAACTTTTTTGGCGTGTTTGTCTGATAACTTCGCATTGATAGATGAGGAAGTTGGTGAGCTTTCTATTCAGGGGATAAAAAAGCAGTTGAGAGCAAACATGCGCTCTATACCCTCTATAATTGTAGTCGATAATATCGACTCTCTAGATGATGAGGAGCAAAGAAAGGTAATAGACACTTGCCGCCAACTTGGTTCTTCTGAGATAAGGTTTTTAATAACTACACGAAATAGACACGGCTACTCATCGGAATTGATGATACATGTTCCTGGTCTAGAGCAACCAGAGCACAAAGAGTTAATTGAGGAACTTGTCATAAGGCATGGACTCAGTTTATCACTAAATAAAGGTTTATATAAGAAATTACACAGAGATACCGATGGTTCTCCTCTATTAACTGAGTCAGTTTTAAGACTGACTAAGTTCAAATCTATAGATGAGGCACTCACTGAATGGAAAGGGCAATCAGGGGAAGATGCAAGGGATGCAGCACTGAAAAAGGAACTGACTTCACTCTCTGTGGAAGCAAAGCGTTGTTTGCTAGTTTTACACTTTTTAAAAAGTAGCTCTTATACAGAGTTAAAAAACATTGTGAAACTCGGGGATGTCAAACTTCAAAATGCCATTGAAGAGCTACAGTCTCTATTTATTATAAATGAACCTCAAATGATCGAATCAGAGAAAAGATACTCGATTTCAAACACTACTGCTTTAATTGTACATTCAAGGCCAGAAGACTTTGCTTTAGACTACAAAAAGTTAAAGAAAGAGGTTGATAAAACAACCTCATCTCAAGGCGGGGGCAAAAAAGGTAATACTCGTCAAATTGGAAAAGCAATCAATCAAGCTTTAGCGTTAATAAACGACAACCGCATTGATGAAGCTAGGCGAACAGTTGAGGTACAGCTTCAACATTACAAAGATAACCCTGACTTACTTCTTATGCTTGCAAGGTGTTTAATCTCATATCCAGTAGGAAAATTTGATGAAGCTAGGGATATCGTTAAAAATTCTGTTCGTAGAGGACAGCGTAAAGAGCTTGCTTTCGATCTCTGGTATCAGTGTGAAAGGGAATTAGGCAATCCCTTAGGTTTAATAGAGTGTGCAGGCACTGCGATTGAAAAAAACCATGAAAAACATGATAAATGGTATGAAATTTTAGCCAAAGCAACACTAACAAGAGCTCAATCTCGAAACTCTATTAAAGTCGATGATTTACTGGATGCTTCAATAGCTATGTCAAAGAGTGTAAAACGTTCTCAAGAAAGTTATAAGGAAGATCGCCGGCAACTTTTAGAAAGTATGAATGATAGAATTTGGCATCTCCTTGAAACTCAAACAGAGCATGACTGGCTTTTTGCTTCAGATATAATGCGCGAAATTTATCTGAGAGGAGACAAGCGCAGATGCAACATTGACAGGGCTATATTATCTTTAGAAGAGGCCAAGGAAGAGTTAAAGTGGGACGGTAAAAAGTCTCTTGCTTTTAATATATGCCTTAGAAAGCTCGAAGACTTATTGAATGAGAATAATGTATACAACTTGTACCATGCCAAATTAAAAGACCTTGGATAAAGATATAAACTTTGATTTAAAGAAAAGCCATCTTATGGAAAATTAAAAAGGCGCTGGACATTCGTTAAGGCTGTTTTTTTCTTTAGCCCAACAATTGTAAGTTTCAGGGGAAAAGGTCAGGCTCATGACATATATACGCAGTGTTTGACTGCTAGCGTTGAAATTTCAGCTTGTCAGGGACATATGCCTGACAAGCCTAAAAACTTTATCTACCAAATCCATTCCGTCTTTCTTTTTGATTTTTCATAAGACTTAAAAGTTCCAGCTTTAATTAAAGCTCTTACTTCATGGCAGAAACGGCCTGAAGGGAGCCATTTAAAAGCAGTTAAAGTCAAAGTTACGGAGTGTTTTTCCCCAGCTTTCACGATAAATGGTTCTTTTGCCATATCATATTTAGGCAACTTAAACTTATAGGCAGTAATATCTCCACCGTCTTCATTTTTATGTTGAGCGCACAAGCTAACTTCTAATATTGTAATATTTTTCGAGCCTCCGTTAAAAATAGTGGCAATTACCTTAAACTCACTGTCAGAATCTTTAGGAAAAGCACCTTTCTCTATTCTTGCCGAAATAGAAACGTCAGGCTGATATTCTTGTAAGTCGCTATTTAATTTGGTTTCAGAAATATCATTTGCTCGTTTCGCCTGCCGAGCCCTATAGACTTTATACCAAATACCGATAATTACGGCTAGAAAGGAAAAAACCGAGATCAAAAAACCGTTAGCCGTAATTAACGAAATCATATTGTCAAAATTCATATTTGTATCTCATTTCCTAATATCATCGTGTAAAGCAGTAGCAGTCGAGTTTAGTGCATATTAAATAAAAGAAAAAACATTTAACCTATTTTTTATTACGTTTTCCGCGACAAGCTTATTTTAGCAAGTTTAGTTTAAAATCCGTTTAAGGTATTTCTTATAAACCCATCCAGTGCGCGGGATCCCCTCAACATGATCTTGGTATCCTACATATATCCACTTCTTGTTAGGGGGCTCTCCTCTTTTCAAAAGCTCAACTTTTTGGTTCGGCCTCAACGTGGTTATAACGTGAGACTCTTGCCCCGTATGATGCTTAGTGCGGAGGTTTACTGGTCTCAACACAACGTATTCAACCATATCTTTTTCTAAGTCATGCTCAGCTTCTGAGACAGAAGAAATGTGACTATACAGTTCATACATTTGACCAAGCATCTGAGTTTCAGAGCTAAGTAGCTTATCTTGAAATTCCTTGTTACTACTGGACTCTACCGCGCTATTATGATGGCCGAGGACAGTGTAAAAGAGCATGATAGCCATCATTAAAGTATTCAACAGCAATAGGGCCTGCTCAAGACTGAGATTTCTAGAGCTTGGGTCAGTAGTCGTTGTAAAATGTATCGCTTCGACTTCTTGCTTTATAGCTTCGGCTTGAACTGGGTAGTCCGTCTCTATCTCTGAATAAAAATCCCGCATTAATTGCGAAATATTTTCTGTAATCAGTTCCGTTTGAGGTATCGTAATTGCAGATAGAGCTTTCGTATTCAACTGGGAGGCTAATACAGTTACACGCGCAGCAACCCCTGAGTCGAAAATAGCTAAACGAGTAGCCTCGCTAACCATCTCCAACTGATCCAATAATGTTTTCGGGTAATTAACATTAAGCTGTGCAGCGATTGAGTTTTGAGTCTCAGCGAACGACTCTGCTATACGGCTTGCATTTTTAATGGCTTCTGACCTTTCGAAAAAAGCTGTTGCGGCTTGCAAGGGTACAATTCTTTCGCTTAATACTCTATTGATAAGTCCATTAGCACCCGCCAATTTTTTAGCATATTCTGTAGCAGCTCGTACCTGTCTCGTTTGTGCTTCAAGCGTTACACGATGCTTAATGTTCTTGCCTGAAGATTTACTCATCAAGCGCCACTCCATAGATCGAATAAAAAACTAGCTTATCAGATTTTTTAACTTTTTATGTGGGCAGTTAATATCGTTGCAGTAGGTGAAAATTCCAAAGTGTAGACTTAATAAATCAGAAAACCTTCCGACTAAGCCATGACAGTTAAATAGAGAAATATTTAAGTATGAAACTTTATTCCTAAGTATGATTCTTTATTACTAGGTATGAGGCTTTATTACTACATCACAAAAAAAAGGGCCTTTCGGCCCTTCCTTATTCCACAGTAACTGACTTGGCCAAGTTCCTTGGCTGGTCCACATCGGTACCTTTTATCAAAGCTACGTAATAGGACAACAGCTGCAACGGAACGGTATAGACAATAGGGGCTATCACTTCGTCGCAATGGCTGACGTTAAGTACGGTTAACGACTCATCGCCTTTGAAGCGGGCGTTTTTGTCGGCAAAAACGTACATCAGACCGCCGCGGGCACGCACTTCTTCAACGTTCGATTTCAGTTTTTCCAGTAAGTCGTTATTCGGTGCCACGACAATAACCGGCATTTCTTCATCAATAAGCGCTAACGGGCCGTGTTTTAACTCACCAGCGGCATAGGCTTCGGCGTGAATGTATGAAATTTCTTTCAGTTTTAATGCGCCTTCCATAGCAATGGGGTATTGGTTACCACGCCCCAGGAACAGGCTGTGCTCTTTGTTCGCAAAGTCTTGTGCTAACTCTTCAATTTCATCGGCTAAGGATACCGCTTCTTCCAGCTTAGTTGGCAACGCTTGTAGGGCATGAACAACAGCTTCTTGCTGCTGCTCTGGCATGCCTCTGTATTTGCCAATACCCAAGGTCAGCATAAGCAGGCCGGTTAACTGGGTGGTAAAGGCTTTGGTCGACGCCACACCAATTTCTGCGCCGGCACGGGTTAAAAACGCCAGATCAGATTCGCGCACCATAGACGAGGAGCCCACGTTACAAATGGTCAGGCTGCTTTTGTAGCCAAGCTCTTTGGATAGGCGCAGTGCCGCCAGGGTATCGGCGGTTTCACCGCTTTGAGAGATGGTCACCAACAGGCTGTTAGGATGAACATAGGACTTGCGGTAACGAAACTCCGAAGCAATTTCGATATTGCATGACACGTTTGCCATGGACTCCAGCCAGTAGCGCGCCACCATGCCCGCATGGTAACTGGTACCGCAGGCAACTATTTGAACGTGTTCAATGTCTTTTAAGATACTCGCTGCATCTTCACCAAATGCGTTATCCAACACGGTAGTTTCAGACAAACGACCTTCCAGCGTGTTACGCACGGCAATAGGCTGCTCGTAAATTTCTTTCAGCATAAAGTGGCGATACTGGCCTTTACCACCCGCGTCGTAGCTTACGTCAGATTCAACAATCTCACGTTCTACGGCGTTGCCTTCAGAGTCATAAATGTCGATTTCAGTGCGGTTAATATCCGCCACATCGCCTTCTTCCAGGTAAATAAACTGACGGGTCACGGGCAATAATGCGAGCTGATCTGAAGCTACAAAGTTCTCGCCAATACCCACACCAATAACCAGAGGGCTGCCAGAACGGGCAACCACTAAACGCTCGGGGTACTTGGTATCCATAACCACGGTGCCGTAAGCACCTTCCAGCTGACTTACTGCTGATTTAACCGCAGCCAGTAAATCACCATGCGTTTTACGCTCATGATGAATTAAGTGAGCGATTACTTCGGTGTCAGTCTGCGAATTAAAGACATAACCTTCTGCTTGCAGCTCTTCGCGCAGGCGTTCATGGTTTTCGATAATGCCATTATGCACTACCGCAATTTCATCTTCAGAGCGGTGAGGGTGAGCGTTAGCTTCAGTAACCCCACCATGCGTTGCCCAACGGGTATGCGCAATACCAATAGTGCCGTCTAAGGGGTTCTTGTCTATGGCGTCTTTTAATTCCTGTACCTTGCCGGTACGGCGTACGCTTTTAAGGTGATTATCAGCGTCGATAACAGCCACACCCGCCGAGTCATAACCCCGGTATTCGAGTCGTTTTAAACCTTCCAGCAAAATACCTGTTACCCGACGTTCCGACGTGGCACCAACAATACCGCACATAAATTAACTTCCTTTTTTCGACTGTGGACGTTGCCATCCGCTGATATTACGCTGCTTGCCGCGGGCAACAGCCAGTTCTTCGTCCGCTACCGCCCGGGTAATAACCGAGCCAGCGCCAACAGTTGCATTCTTACCAATGGAGACAGGCGCAACTAAAGAGCTGTTTGAACCTATAAAAGCACCATCACCAATTTCGGTGAGTGCTTTATTTACACCATCATAGTTGCAGGTAATGGTACCTGCGCCAATGTTTGCGTATTCACCCACCTGTGTATCGCCAAGATAGGTTAAATGGCTGGCTTTAGAACCTTTACCCAGACGGCTTTTTTTCATCTCAACAAAGTTTCCGACCTGCGCTTCATCCGCAAGTTCCGCACCAGGGCGCAAACGCGCAAAAGGACCGACTTTACAGCCTTTCGCCACTTTTGCGTCTTCAATATGGGAATTTGCGCGAATAACGGTGTCATCACCAATAACGGAGTTTCTTATGACGCAGTTTGGTTCAATGACAACCCGGTCACCCAGAACCACATTGCCTTCAAACACCGCATTAATATCAATAGTGACATCGCTGCCGGCACTCAGTTTACCGCGACAATCGAAGCGGGCGGGGTCAATTAAGGTGGCGCCCTGGGTCATGAGCTCTTCAGCCTGACGCTGCTGCAGTGCTCTCTCTAAAGAGGCTAATTGCTGGCGGTTATTGGCACCTTCCACTTCCTGCGCATTGTCAGGCTGTGCAGTGGCAATATTAACGCCTTCCCGCGCGGCCATTGCTACAATATCGGTCAGGTAATATTCTTTTTGCGCATTATCATTGCTCAGTTGCTCAAGCCAGCTTTTTAATTTATCGCTGTCGGCAATCATAATGCCGGTGTTCACTTCATTAATCGCTAATTGCTGCGCGTTGGCATCTTTTTGCTCAACAATGCCGGTAACGCTGCGGCGTTCATTACGCACAATACGGCCATAACCTGTAGGCTCCGCAAGCGTCATAGTCAGCAGGCCAAGCGAAGTGTTTGCGCTGGCGGTTACCAATTTAATTAAGGTGGATTCGGTCAGCAGCGGCACGTCACCATACAAAATAATGACTTTTTCACTGCTTTTCAGGTGCGGAATAACCTGCTGAACCGCATGTCCTGTACCCAATTGTTCGCGTTGTTCAACCCAGGTTAAGTCATCACCTGCTATCGCCTGTTTAAGCTGATCGCCGCCATGGCCGTAAATTAAATTAATGGCGTCAGGCTTTAGCGACCTGGCTGTATCAATAACATGCTCTACCATAGGTTTATTCGCCACCTTATGTAGCACCTTAGGCAGCTCCGATCGCATGCGGGTTCCTTTTCCTGCGGCCAGAATAACAACGCGTAACTTCATATTAATGGATCCTTAATTCAGTATCGCTAGCGTAAGCCTTATGACATTAGCTTATTGTAACGACAAAAAAGGCCCTGTTGCACTAACAACAAGGCCTTTTACGTATTTTAACGCAGAAGTTTTAGCGCTTAAGCTTACGAATAATATCGATTTGAGCTAACGCACGCGATAGCTCAGCAATAGCTTCTGCATAGGTCACATCAGAACCTGAATCGGCAATGGCTTCTTCAGCGCGTTTCTTCGCTGCTTCGGCTTCCTGCAAGTCAAGCTCGTCACCACGAACAGCAACGTCCGCAAGAACAATAACGTGACCAGGCTGTACTTCTAACACACCACCGGCAACATAAAGAAGCTCTTCGTCGCCCGCTTCGCTGACATAACGAACCATACCTGGTTTGATTTTAGTCAGCAGGGGCGCGTGACCTGGGTAAATACCCAGCTCACCTTCGCTACCAGTGACCTGAACCGTTTGTACAACGCCTGAGAACAATTTGTCTTCAGCGCTAACAACGTCCAGATTTAATGTTTGTGTTGCCATTCAAACCTCCCGGTCGGTTACAGGTTTTTGGCTTTTTCTACCGCTTCTTCGATGGTACCAACCATGTAGAAGGCCTGCTCTGGCATATCGTCGTAATCACCATCCAAAATGCCTTTAAAGCCGGCAATAGTATCTTTCAAAGACACGTATTTACCTGGAGCACCAGTGAATACTTCGGCTACGAAGAAAGGCTGCGACAAGAAGCGCTGAATTTTACGAGCACGAGATACAGACAGTTTGTCTTCTTCAGACAGCTCGTCCATACCCAGAATCGCAATGATGTCTTTCAGCTCTTTATAGCGTTGCAGTACTTCCTGAACACCCATTGCTGTGTCGTAGTGCTCATCACCGATAACCTGTGGGTCCAACTGACGTGACGTTGAGTCCAACGGGTCAACCGCAGGGTAGATACCCAGTGACGCGATGTCACGGTTAAGTACAACAGTCGCATCCAAGTGAGCGAAGGTTGTTGCAGGAGATGGGTCAGTCAAGTCATCCGCTGGTACATAAACGGCCTGTACAGACGTGATTGAACCTGTCTTAGTAGAGGTGATACGTTCCTGCAGAACACCCATTTCTTCGGCCAGGGTAGGCTGATAACCAACCGCTGAAGGCATACGGCCTAACAGTGCTGATACTTCAGTACCGGCCAAAGTGTAACGGTAGATGTTATCAACGAAGAAAAGTACATCGCGACCTTCGTCACGGAATTTCTCAGCGATAGTCAAACCAGTTAGTGCAACACGTAAACGGTTACCCGGTGGCTCGTTCATCTGACCATAAACTAGTGATACTTTATCCAGAACGTTTGAATCGTTCATCTCGTGATAGAAATCGTTACCTTCACGAGTACGCTCACCAACACCAGCGAATACTGAGTAGCCGCTGTGCTCGATAGCGATGTTACGGATAAGCTCCATCATGTTAACGGTTTTACCAACACCAGCACCACCGAACAGACCCACTTTACCACCTTTAGCAAACGGGCAAATCAAGTCGATGACTTTGATACCGGTTTCTAACAGTTCGTTAGTGTTTGACTGTTCTTCGTAGCTTGGTGCCGCACGGTGAATAGACATTTTCTCTTCTTCACCGATAGGGCCCGCTTCATCAATTGGGTTACCCAATACATCCATAATACGGCCCAGGGTTTTCTTACCCACTGGAACCATGATTGATTCACCGGTATTTTTAGCGGTGATACCACGACGCAGACCGTCAGTTGTACCCATTGCGATGGCACGTACGATTCCGCCGCCCAGCTGCTGCTGAACTTCCAGAACCAAACCTTCTAAGCCACCTTCGGTCACTTTCAGTGCGTCGTATACTTTTGGTACAGCGTCTTGTGGAAATTCTAAATCCACAACGGCGCCGATAATTTGTACGACCTTACCTTGACTCATGACGTTTCCTCTAACTCTTCAATTCTGTTAACCGTTGCCGCATTATACCGCTTCGGCGCCGGACACGATTTCCGAAATTTCTTGCGTAATTGCTGCCTGACGAGCCTTGTTATATCGCAATTGTAATTGGTCAATAATATCTTCGGCATTGTCTGTTGCAGCTTTCATCGCAATCATCCGAGCGGCTTGCTCACTAGCAAAATTATCCACTACGCCTTGGTACACTTGCATTTCTACGAAGCGACGAATTAGCGTATCCAGGATACTTTCCGGATTCGGCTCATACAGGTAATCCCAGCTACCTGTCTGCACATCTTCTTCCGATCCTGCTTGCGGCAATGGCAACAATTGATGAATGGTCGGCTCCTGGGTCATCGTATTCACAAACTTATTGAATACAACGTACAAGCGATCGATTTTGCCTTCTTCAAAAGCATCCAGCATAACCTGGATAGAACCGGTAATTTCCTTCAGTTCTGGCTTATCGCCCATACCTGAAACCTGCGCTTTCAACTTACCAAAACGCTTGAAGAAACTGGTTCCTTTGCTGCCTATAGCGGCAAAATCCGCTTCAACATCCTGCTCTTTCCATTCGTTAGCGTGTTTAACGACTTTTTTGAACTCATTACCGTTCAAGCCGCCACACAAACCACGATCGGTAGACACAATGATGTAACCCACACGCTTAACCTGACGTTCTTCCATAAATGGATGACGATACTCGAGGTTACCGCGCGCCACATGACCAATCACCTTGCGAATGGTGTCCGCATAGGGGCGACTTGCCTCCATACGTTCCTGCGCCTTTTTCATTTTCGACGCAGCGACCATTTCCATAGCACTGGTGATCTTCTGAGTATTACCGATACTCGAGATCTGAGTTTTTATCTCTTTACCGCTGGCCATGACGATTCTCCTGTTAACTCAACGACAAATGGCCGCTATTGCGGCCAGGTGCGATTACCATGATTGCGTTTGCTTGAATTTCTCAAGCGCAGCTTTCAATTGCGCATCGATGTCGTCGTTATAGTTGCCAGTTTTATCAATCTCAGCCATTAGCTCGGCGTATTCGCTCGCCATGAAAGATTGCAGAGATTCTTCAAAATCCATGATTTTGTCGATTTCTACGTCTTTCAAGAAGCCTTTTTCAACGGCATAAATTGATACAGCCATTTGAGCCACGCTCATAGGCTTGTACTGTTTCTGTTTCATCAGTTCAGTAACACGCTGACCGTGCTCTAACTGTGAACGAGTCGATTCATCAAGGTCAGATGCGAACTGAGCGAACGCCGCCAATTCACGATACTGAGCCAGGGCAAGACGGATACCGCCACCCAGTTTCTTGATGATTTTCGTTTGTGCTGAACCACCAACACGTGAAACCGAGACACCAGCGTTAACCGCAGGACGAATACCTGAGTTAAATAAGTCAGTTTCAAGGAAGATCTGACCATCGGTGATAGAGATAACGTTAGTCGGTACGAATGCCGATACGTCACCTGCCTGAGTTTCAATGATAGGTAAGGCAGTTAATGAGCCGGTCTGGCCTTTCACTTTACCGTCAGTGAATTTTTCTACGTAGTCAGCGTTAACACGCGCAGCACGCTCAAGTAGACGAGAGTGAAGGTAGAAAACGTCACCAGGGAATGCTTCACGACCCGGAGGACGACGCAACAACAGTGAAATTTGGCGATAAGCGACAGCCTGTTTAGACAGGTCATCGTATACAATCAGAGCGTCTTCACCGCGGTCACGGAAGTATTCACCCATGGTACAACCAGAGTAAGCTGCCAGATATTGCAGGGCTGCGGATTCAGAAGCAGAAGCTGCAACTACAATGGTGTTTTCCATTGCGCCGTGCTCTTCTAACTTACGTACAACCGCTGAAATGGTCGAGTTCTTCTGACCAATAGCTACGTAAACACACTTAATACCAGAATCTTTCTGGTTGATAATAGCGTCTACTGCTAAAGCCGTTTTACCTGTCTGACGGTCACCGATGATAAGCTCACGCTGACCACGACCAACCGGAATCATCGAGTCAATTGACTTGTAACCCGTTTGTACTGGCTGATCAACTGACTGACGTTCAATAACGCCCGGTGCGATTTTCTCGACTGGCTCATAGCCGTCAGCTTCGATAGGACCTTTACCGTCGATAGGCTGGCCTAGTGTGTTAACCACACGACCCAACAGTTTTTCGCCAACCGGAACTTCAAGGATACGACCGGTTGATTTTACTTTGGTGCCTTCCTGCAAGTCTGCATAAGGGCCCATAACAACCGCACCTACAGAATCACGTTCAAGGTTTAGTGCGATAGCGTAACGATTACCAGGTAGCTCAACCATTTCACCTTGCAGACAGTCTGCAAGTCCGTGGATGCGAATGATACCGTCTTGAACAGACATGATGGTACCTTCGTTGCGAGCTTCGCTGGTGACTTCGAACTTCTCAATTCGCTGTTTGATCAGTTCTGCGATTTCATTTGAATTCAATTGCATGCTCAAGTCCCCAATTAGGATTGCAGTGCGTAAGCAAGTCTGTCGAGCTTGCCGCGCAAGGTGCCGTCAATAACGGTATCACCAGCTTCTATAACAAGTCCGCCAATAATGGACTTGTCGACACTGCAGTTCAGCTTAATTTTGCGTTGCAGGCGCTTCTCAAGTGCTTTAATCAAAGCCGTTTGTTGTGCTTTCAGCAGTTTAACTGCCGATTTAACATCTACAGTGACTTCTTTGTCATGTTCAGCACGAAGCGTCTGATAGAGCTCACTAACTGCTGGTAACACTGGCAGACGTTCATTTTCAGCCAGTACTTTAACGAAGTTCTTAGCGTTGTCGTCGAGCTCGTCGCCGCAAACACCCAAGAAAACCTCTGTTGTTTTCCCAACAGTCGAGGAGCTACTCAAAAATGAGGCAATAGTCTCGTCTTGCGCCACCGCAGCAGCGAAGCTAAGCATTTCTGCCCACTTATCGAGCGCTCCCTGTTCTAAAGCAAAATCAAAAGCTGCTTTTGCGTAAGGGCGAGCGACCGTAGTCAGTTCTGACATAAGCTCAAACCCCTTTATTAAAGTTCAGCGACCAGTTTTTCAACAATGTCACTATGAGCGTCTTTATCAATTTCACGCTCAATGATTTTCTGAGCCCCAGACACCGCTAATACGGCAACTTGCTTGCGCAGCTCTTCGCGAACACGATTGCGTTCAGCAGCAACTTCTTCATGTCCGGCCGCAACGATTTTTTCACGTTCTTCGTGGCCACGTTGAGTTTCTTCCTCAACAATTTTAGCACCACGTTTTTTCGACTGTTCAATGATTTCAGCGGCTTGCTGTTTCGCTTCTTTGAGCTGCTCGGCAATTTCTTGCTGGGCTTTCTCTAAATCTTTTTGAGCACGTTCACCGGCATTAAGGCCGTCAGCAATTTTCTTCTGACGTTCCTCGATAGCTTTGATGATCGGTGGCCATACAAATTTCATGCAGAACCACACGAACACGATAAACGCGATCGTTTGTCCAATTAGAGTAGCGTTGATATTCACAACGGACCTCCTTCAGTTGGTGACCGTCGAATAACGATTAGCCTGCTACCTGGGTTAAGAATGGGTTCGCAAACGTGAACAGCAATGCAACAGCAACACCGATCATCGCGATAGCATCGATAAGACCTGCAACGATGAACATTTTAACTTGCAGCTGTGGTGCCAGTTCTGGTTGACGAGCAGCAGCTTCCAGGAATTTACCACCCAGAATACCAAAGCCCAGGGCAGTACCCAGTGCAGCCAGACCGATCATGATTGATACAGCGATAGCAGTAAAAGCAACTACAGTTTCCATTGATTTCTCCAGTTTTTCAGTAGATTAAAGTTAAAAGTAAAGCTAAAAACTTTTGTTTCGAACACTAGTGTTCAGATGACGCCATGCTTAAGTAAACAATGGTCAGCATCATGAAAATAAACGCTTGCAATGTAATAACCAGAATATGGAACACTGCCCACGCAAAGTGCGCCGGTAGCTGCCAGAATCCAATCATTGCAATTAGAATAAATATCAATTCACCTGCATACATGTTACCGAACAAACGCAGTGCCAGTGACGCTGGTTTTGCTAATAACGTGATACTTTCCAGTACAAAGTTCACTGGTATTAATGCCCAGTGATTAAACGGAGTGAAAGTCATTTCTTTAGCGAAGCCTTTCACACCTTTATATTTGATTGAGTAGATAATAATTAGCGCAAATACGCTTAAACTCAATGCAAAAGTTGTATTCAGGTCAGTTGTTGGTACTACTTTCATGTACACATCATGCGGGTCTTCAACAAAGCCTAACCAATAACCGCCATACATAGCAGCTGTTGGTAGCCAGTCAACCGGAATTAAGTCCATCAGGTTCATCAGGAATATCCAGACGAAGATGGTTAATGCCAGAGGTGCTATCAGTTTATCTTTACCGTGAAAGGATTCTTTGACGCTGTTGTCAACAAACTCGACAATCATTTCGACAAAGCATTGCCATTTACCAGGTACCCCAGCAGAGGATTTTTTCGCTACTCTGCGGAAACTCCACAGAAACAGCACACCCAGTAACACGGACCAGAAGATAGTATCGACGTTCACCGCCCAGAACCCTTCACCAACCGTCCAATTTTGGAGGTGATGCTGGATATACTGAGTCGGAGTTTGTTCTCCACTTATCATGTTGTTTCCCAGTTAGGTTGATTTTAAAAATAAAACCGGTGCTATCCACTGCATGGTGACGGCGATGACAAAACCGACCAATAACCACACAGGATATAAATTTGTTACCAGCAATGCGATTGTTAACAACACTGCTGTAAGCAGTAGCTTAACGCCTTCGCCTAAAAAGAAACTTTGTACAACTTTCTGATTAGCGCGTGCGCCTGCGTGTCTAAAAGCGATAAGTGCAAATAGAGCGCTTGGTATTACGACGGTTAATCCGCCACACAGAATACCCAAAGCCGACTGTGTATTTGAAACTGCTATCGTGACAAGTGCGGCTATCAAAACCGCTATAAATTGTGTACCTACAACTTTTCCTGCCAGCTTTTTACCTACCGCATTAAGTGCCTGTGTCACGACTAAAACCTTTTAACTGGCGGCTATTTTTTTGAGGCTTTCAAGCAGCCACAACGAAACTCGCGCTAGTATAAAGATCTGCCATGTAATTGCAAACAAATTTGCCTGTAGGCGACGGTTTCTATGCCATTTAACAAAAGTTCTACAACAATCAATGCATTGGAAATTATTATTTGATGTGAGTCAGAATTCCATCCAGTTCGTCCAGGTTGGTGTAACTGATAACCAGTTTACCCTTTCCTTTACGACCATGGTTAATGGAAACTTTGGCTCCCAGGGTTTCAGACAACTTGGTTTCTAAATGCTCAATATTAGCGTCTGGCTCTGGTTTTTCGGTTTCTTTGGGAGGGTCTATTGTACGTCTGACGAGTTTTTCTGCGTCACGTACGGTCATATCTTTTGCGACAATCTGTTGTGCTACGTCGGCTTGTTGTTCGCCTTCCAGCGCAAGTAACAACTTGGCATGGCCAAGTTCAATATCACCACGCTCAAGTAACACTTTAACGCCGTCCTGCAAGTTATTAAGGCGCAGCAAATTGGTCACCGTAGTCCGTGATTTACCCACTGCCTGAGCAACGTCCTGGTGAGTCATCTGAAACTCGACCAACAAACGTTGTAACGCAGTGGCTTCTTCCATTGCGTTTAAATCTTCACGCTGAATGTTTTCAATTAACGCGATAGCTACTGCGGCTTCATCAGGTACGTCTTTAATCAGGCAAGGAACCAGTTCAAGCTTTGCCAGTTGCGCCGCACGCCAACGACGCTCACCCGCAATAATCTCATATTCGTCTTTGCCAACAGGGCGTACAACAATGGGCTGGATTATCCCCTGAGCTTTTACCGAAGCGGCTAAATCTTCCAAAGCTTCGGGTGACATGTCTTTACGAGGTTGATAGCGACCAGGCTTTAAAAACTCAACCGGCAGCTTCTGTAATTCACCTTTAACTTCTTCCGTCACTTGCTCTGATTGACGGTCAGAGTTTTGCTGATTACTGGTCAGTAAGGCATCCAGACCGCGACCTAAACCTCGTTTTTTTGCCGACATGATTCGCTTTATTCCCTTGTTATGATTCTTTTGCTACTTCTTTACGATTTTCAGAACGTCGGATAAGTTCACCCGCTAAGGCTAAATAGGCCTTTGACCCGGTGGATGACTTGTCGTAGTACATAGCCGGCGCACCAAATGAAGGCGCTTCAGCTAAACGGACGTTGCGTGGAATAACGGTCCGGTAAACTTTTTCACCAAAGTGGTTTTTAAGCTGTTCTGAAACATCGTTAGCTAAACGGTTACGCGGATCGTACATAGTCCGCAAAATACCTTCAATTTCCAGCCCCGGATTAACCACGTCGGCCAGCTGACGAATGGTTTCCATCAACGCGGTAAGACCTTCCAGCGCATAATACTCGCACTGCATGGGCACCAGAATAGAATCTGCTGCTGCCATGCCGTTAACGGTCAGCATATTCAGCGATGGCGGACAGTCGATAAAGATATAGTCGTAGCTGTCCTGAACGGCTTTAAGCGCATTACGTAAACGCAGTTCCCGCGCAAAAACTTCCATTAACTTAATTTCTGCAGCCGTAGCATCAGCATTAGCCGCAATTAAATGGTATTTACCGTTGGTGTCTTTTACGGCAACGTCGCCGACTGGCTTTTCTTCAATCAGCAATTCGTAAATGGTATTTTCAACATCGTACTTATCAACGCCACTGCCCATAGTCGCGTTACCCTGAGGGTCCAGGTCAATCAACAACACTTTGCGACGGGTAGCAGCCATGGACGCAGCTAAGTTAACTGCTGTGGTTGTTTTTCCTACTCCGCCTTTTTGATTCGCAATAGCAATGGTTCTAGCCACGGGTTTTATAACCTCTTGTTGTTGTCGGATAGTCGACTGTCGGTTGTTTTATGACCGTTTGCTTATAATGACGATATGCCGGCTCGCGTCAATGCCGGGAACGTTAATTTGCTCAATACTTTCAATTTTATATTGCTCGGGCAACTGCTCCAGTTCGTCTTGCGGATACAGCCCTTTCAACGCATAAAACCGACCGTTTTCAGCCGGTAAATGTTCACACCACGAAAGCATATCATTAAGCGAGGCAAAGGCTCTACTGATTACACCATCAAACTGCTTTTCGTCCTGATAGTCTTCCACCCGCGCCTGCACAGCCGTGACATTGGTTAGTTTTAGCTCATGACAAACCTGACGAATAAAACGGATGCGCTTGCCTAAACTATCGAGTAAAACAAATTCTTTATCCGGTTCGGCTATGGCTAAGGGTAAACCCGGTAACCCTGGCCCTGTGCCTACATCAATGAAGCGCTGCCCGTGTAAATACTTACGAACAGCCAGGCTGTCCATAATATGTCGGGGCAGCATATCCTTCGGATTTCTCACGCTAGTCAGGTTATAGGCTTTGTTCCACTTATCCAGTAACCCTACTAACGCCAGTTGTCGCTCAATCTGTTCTTCTGACAGGTCTATTTGTGCTTGATCTAATAATCCCTTTAACTGCTCTTTCACATCGCTTCCTTAAGCACTTTTACGCAATAAACCCTGTTTTTTCAGGTGAACCAATAACATTGAAACAGCCGCCGGAGTAATTCCGGAAATACGCGCTGCTTTACCAACGGTCTCAGGCTGATGATCATTTAACTTTGCAACCACTTCGTTCGATAACCCCTTAATTTTAGCGTAATCGAAAGGCGAGGGCAGCAAGGTATTTTCATGACGTTGTTGTTTTGCTATTTCTTCCTGCTGACGCGTTATATAACCCGCATATTTAATTTGGATCTCAACCTGTTCTGCCGCTAAAGGATCGTCTAACCCCGGCGCAAAAAAGTCGGTTAAGGCTAAATCTTTGTAATGAATTTCCGGGCGCCGAAGCAGTTCTTCACCACTCACTTCTTTGGTGACAGGGCTTTTGACCAGCGCGTTAATTTGCTCTACAGATGCATGATCTTTATGCACCCAGGTAGTTTTTAAGCGTTGTTTTTCCTGCTCGACTGATTCCATTTTCTTATTAAACGCGGCCCAGCGTTCATCATCCACTAAACCGAGATTACGGCCAATTTCAGTTAATCGCATATCGGCGTTATCTTCACGCAGCAACAGACGATATTCAGCGCGCGAAGTGAACATACGGTAGGGTTCCTGAGTGCCCAGAGTCGATAAGTCATCGATCAACACCCCCATGTAGGCCTGATCGCGTCGTGGTGCCCAGGATTCTTTGTCCTGCGCCTGCAACGCGGCATTTAAACCAGCAATAAGCCCTTGTGCACCGGCTTCTTCATAGCCTGTTGTACCGTTAATCTGGCCAGCGAAGAACAAGCCGTCAATGACTTTGGTTTCCAGAGACTGTTTCAGATCTCGTGGATCAAAGTAATCGTATTCGATCGCATAGCCGGGACGTGTGATATGCGCATTTTCAAAGCCTTTAATTGATTGAACCAGACGCTGCTGAACATCAAACGGCAAGCTGGTTGAAATGCCGTTAGGGTAAATTTCAAAGGTATCTAAGCCTTCTGGTTCAACAAAAATTTGATGCGAGCCTTTGTCAGCAAAACGCACAATTTTATCTTCAATTGAAGGACAGTAACGTGGTCCAACGCCTTCAATCACACCAGAATACATGGGTGAACGATCAAGCCCGGAACGAATAATCTCGTGGGTATTTTCGTTGGTATGCGTGATGTAACACGGAATTTGTTGTGGGTGATCAGAACGAGAACCCATGTAAGAAAATACCGGAGTAGGGGTATCACCCGGTTGTTCCTGCATAACAGAAAAATCAACACTGTGGCTGGCGATACGTGGTGGTGTGCCAGTTTTTAAGCGTTCAACTCGTAATGGCAATGCACGTAATCTTTTAGCTAACGCGTTTGATGGAGGATCGCCTGCACGTCCGCCCTGGTAGTTATCCAGACCAATATGGATTTGTCCGCCGAGGAATGTTCCTACGGTCAGCACCACGGTTTTTGCCGTGAACTTAAGACCCATTTGGGTAACAACACCAGTAACGCGATCGCTCTCGACGATCAGATCGTCACAACCTTGTTGGAATATTGACAGATTTGGCTGGGTTTCCAGTGCGTAGCGGATCGCTTGTTTGTAAAGCTGTCGATCAGCCTGAGCTCTGGTTGCGCGCACTGCAGGACCTTTGGACGAATTCAGTGTTCTGAATTGAATTCCGGCTTTATCGGCTGCTTTGGCCATAGCGCCGCCAAGTGCATCGATCTCTTTTACTAAATGACCTTTTCCTATTCCCCCAATGGCTGGGTTACAGGACATTTGCCCTAAAGTATCAATATTATGCGTAAGCAATAGGGTTTTAACACCTAAACGAGCGGCGGCTAACGCAGCTTCTGTTCCGGCGTGTCCTCCACCGACAACAATAACGTCAAAGTGTTGTTGGCTCTGTTGTGACATGCAAAGTGACCTTTGTTTGAAGAATAGGAAGTTAGCCGATTATTTTAACGCGATTTCACTTAAATCTAAATGGTTAAATTTCGTTCAGCGCTGTTAAAGATCTTAAAGAAGATCAGTAAAGGATCTTATTTAGATCTTTTATTACTATTACTACTAGTCAGCGGATTTCTGTGAATAGATCGCTGAAGCCCTTTTTAAATATATCCTGGAGCAAGATCACTCTTTGTAGATAAGTGCCCTTGAACCGGGATCATAGATCGTGGATAAGTAGGGTAGTTATACACAGATCAGTTTATCCCCAGTGTTATACCCACTTCACTGACAGTGCTTAAGTGATCTTATTCCAACCTTAGTCACAAGCTGAAATCCTTGTGCACAAGCCTGTGGGTATGATCACAGAGCCTTTACAGAATCAGCGATCGCGGGTAACCAGTTTAATGTTTTCTCTTCCGGATCGTCTTCCAGCATGTCTATTTCTAAACGATCGGTCATTTGTGTTCCGCCTAATTCCTGTAAGCGTTTATCGCAATGTCGACCGGCTTCGCAGAAGGTGTCATAACAGGATTCACCAACCGCCACTACGGCATAGTTCAGTCCGGCTAAATCTGGGCTTTGGGGATCCTTTATTTCGTCGTAGAAATCGAGCATGGAGTCGGCATAATCACCCGCACCATGGCTGGCAAGAAAAATTAACCAGGGTTGATTGCTGGGTAACTTCTCAAATTCCGGTTCGTAATGTAGCTCGGTTTCAATGCCCTGCTGATTTAGTTTTTCGCTGACAGTATCGGCTAAAAACTCGGTATTTCCGGAGGTTGTACCCACTAAAAGATGTAAAACAGTCATAAAATTTTTAACTCATTTGCTACTATTAAAAACACGAGAATCATACAGGAGAACCCAAATGGTAAAAGCTCTGGTTAATGTATTAGTCGCTTTTAGTGTAGCAATAGTTTCAACGAATGTTTTTGCCGGCATTGAGTCACCCAAACAGGTGTCAGATAAGTTATGGGTGATGGGCACACCATCAAATGAGCAGTTGGCTGACTTTGCTGATGAAGGTGGTGAGGTTGTTATTAATCTGCTTTCACAAAAAGAAATGACCGACAGTGAGGAAGCCGCAGTGGTTACCCGTAATGGCATGGCGTATTACCATGTTCCGGTAAATGGAGCTGATGGAGTAACGCTTGCTAACGCACGCCTGGTTGATCGTATTTTATTAGAGAACAGCGATAAAACCGTGCTGGTCCATTGTGCTTCCAGTAACCGCGTTGGGGCGTTAATGGCATTGCGTGCCGGCTGGTTAGATGGAATGTCGGTAGAAAACGCGTTAGAAGTTGGACGCGAGCATGGAATGACGTCTCTGGAAGATAGAGTGAAGTCGATGCTTTCAGAACAGTAAAATGAATTGCAAAGGTACTACAGAAGAGAAAAAGGCCAGCTCAAATGAACTGGCCTTTTTTCACGGTACCATCGTTATTTTAAGTGCTCTTTCAGCAATTCCGGTTGGCGATCCGGTGTGAATATTTCAATCCAGTAGCCATCCGGGTCTTTAATAAAGGCAATGCCTTTCATTTTACCGTCGTTCGGGCGTTTTTGAAACTCTACGCCCATTTTTTCGAAGCGCTCACAAGCGGCATCAATATCTGGTACGGCGAAACCTATGTGACCAAAGCCTTTAGGCTCTTCATTACCACTGTGATAAGACACTGAGTCGTCGTTCTCGTCACCCCAGTTGTGAGTCAGTTCCAGCATGGCCGGGCGACCAAAGGTCTGTTCAATGCGCTTGTCTTTGTCGGTTGACCAGTCTTTTCGTTGTTCAGGCGACATGGCAGCCATGAAATACAGCGTAAACTCCATTTCCGGGAAGTCGAAGCGCTTAACCAATGTCATGCCCAGAACTTCACTGTAAAATTTTAAGGTGCGCTCCGGGTCTTTAATGCGGAACATGGTCTGGTTAAATACAAAGTCGTGTGTTGCGGGGTCGTGTTGTTCAGACAAACCCTTGGCTTCATCAAAATGTCTGCTCATAATGTCATCCTTAGTCGGTTCATTGAGTAACTGTTGTTACACTATGTATTGGGTTTAGCTGGAGAGAGTTCAAGTCGTGAGCTGGGCGGTTTATCTAATTAAATGTGCAGACAATACGTTTTATACCGGTGTCACAACGGACATTGAACGGCGTGTGAATGAGCATAATACGGACGATAAAAAGGCAGCTAAGTACACCCGTGCCCGGCGTCCTGTAGCACTTGTCTGGAGTGAGGAACACCCAAACCGAACGAAGGCGTGTCAGCGGGAATATGAAATAAAACGCTGGTCGCGCGCTAAAAAGGTTGAGTTAGCCAGTGGAATTTAATCGCTTCTGGCCGGTTAAAAGGTGCCCGAGAATGGCGTCTTTGTCTTTCATTCCCAGTTTGTCGCTAATTTGGGTAAGCTTTATTACGCGATGGTAGAAACGTGCTTTACGTCGGTTGTATTGGCTTTCGGTGAGTTTTGTTTTGTTCAGTTGGTCAATTTCTTCGGTCAGAGTTTGCAGTAAGCTTTGATAACGCGCTTTTAAATTGGTTGGATAAATAAGTCGATAAGCAATTAATGAAAGAAGAGGAGCGGCAACGACTGCCAGAGCAATACTCGCCGAATGACCAAGGTGGAACGAATAACTGATAGAGGGCTGCATTAACAGTAGAAAGACCAGGTTGAAATCCATACTGCCGTTCGCCGTTTTTTGATGAGCCATAGGAAAACCCGCCAGCAAAATAACCGGCATTAAAGCAACCAGCATCCATAAAATGGAATCCTGATATTGCCAGATTGTTGCCTGTATAATTACGGCTGCCAGCGCGCCGGCACACTGCCCAAAAAATACATATTTCATGGTTAATGCCGGATTGTCTGCGGTGGAGAATAGCGTCAACATAACTGAAGCACCCAGCATTAAATAAGCGAATTGAAATAATCCGGTATACCACCAGCTTGCGCCAATGAGCCCCATAATAACTAAAGTGCGTATGGCCGCCTGGCGTGCACCCAACCAGTCGCGATGCAAAATGGTTTTGCTGAGTAAGGTGGAAGTGGCAGTTTTGCCCGAATCACGAAAAGATAATCGGTCGTTGGTTGCTTCAACAAATTCATTAAAGCGTTTTTTCAGTGCGGCGTTTTTAATGGATTCCAGAGCAGTTTTGAGAGGTTCTACAATTTCGGAACGTTTAGCGGAAGCATTTAATTTATTTGACGCTTCGAGTAAGTAATCGCTTACTTCTTGGTTTTTTTCCGGCTCCTGAATATTCAGTTCAGCCAGAAACCCCAGTTGGCTGTTAATGACCAAGCGTAACGTTTTGGCCGATTCATGAGCACTGACAGAGCCGGTGCCGTGATCGAGCAGTTGAGCTTCGAGGGCCGCCAGTTTTGATAACTTATCGGCAAGGTTTAAATCGTTATTATCCGGTTCGGCGAAGTAACGACTAATATCGTGCAAGTTAGCTGCGGTTTGTCGGCGAAGTTGGTTAATTAAGCTTTGTTCCGCTCTTTTATAAGTAAAAGCCCAGCCAATAACGAGTGATGTCATAATGCCGACAAAAACCGTGAGTAGACGGTCAATTCCGAGGGGCATAAGTGCGTCAGGGTTTTGTGTTAGCAACACCACCATGGAAGCTGAATACCCGGCAAGTATGGTGCCGTAAGAAATAAGCCCGTGCAGTAAATTGCCCGTGTAGACACAAAGCGATACCCACAGAGTTAAGCCCGCCACCAGCCAAATGATTTCGCCACTGGCAGAAACCACCAGCACCATACCGAACATAGTCCCTAAAAGAGTGCCTAACGCCCGGTATGCGGCCTTTTCTATAAGAAGACCACGAGTTGGCTGGGAAACGGCCCAAACTGTCATAGCAGACCATTGAGGATGCTCTAAGCCCATAGCCCAGGCAATAATAAGAGATAAGCAGGCAGCAACGCCGGTTCGAAAGCCAAACCGCAGGCGAACATAGTCAAACCCCCATTGCGCTAACTTGTCTTTCACTGGTGCTCCTTAGTTGTACGACTAAGAAAAAGCTTTATTTACCGATACAAAACGAACCAAAAATCTGGCCAAGGAGGTCATCAGAAGTGAATTCGCCGGTAATTTCATTGAGGTGCTGCTGAGTTAGGCGAAGTTCTTCTGCCAGTATTTCACCTGCCATATTGGCTTCTAACTGTTCCTGACCTTGCAGTAGATGTACTTTCGCTTTAGCCAGAGCCTCTAAATGGCGGCGTCTTGCCATGAAACTGCCTTCGGAGGTTGCACTGTAACCAACACAATGTTTTAGGTGTTCTCTAAGCAATTCAATGCCATGTCCTGTTTTGGCGGAAAGATGAATAACCGGAATGTTGTTGTGTTCATCTATACCCGTGGGCTCTTCCGATAAATCGACTTTATTGCGAATAACGGTGTAGGGCATGTCCTCGGGTAATTGTGCGAAAAATTCTGGCCAAATATCGTCGGGATGAATGGCAGAGGTTTCCTGACTGTCGACCATAAACAGCACGCGGTCAGCCTGGCGTATTTCATCCCAGGCGCGTTCAATACCAATTTTCTCAACATGGTCAGGGCTTTCGCGTAAACCTGCGGTATCGATAATATGCAGCGGCATACCGTCTATTTGAATGTGCTCCCGCAGAACATCGCGAGTGGTTCCTGCTATTTCCGTTACAATAGCTGATTCACGACCCGCCAGCGCGTTAAGCAAGCTGGACTTACCCGCATTGGGGCGTCCGGCAATAACAATGCGCATGCCTTCGCGCATGAGCGTGCCTTGCTTGGCTTCCTGTTCTATGTGGAACAGCTGGTCGATAATTTCAGCTAAATCGCCGGATACTTTGCCATCGGAAAGAAAATCGATTTCTTCATCAGGAAAGTCGATAGCCGCTTCAACGTATATTCTCAGGTGAATAACGGCGTCTACCAACTGATCAATTTTATGAGAAAACTCACCTTTTAGGCTTTGTAAGGCGGCTTTTGCGGCCTGCTCTGAGTTGGTATCAATTAGGTCGGCAATGGCTTCTGCCTGGGTGAGATCGAGCTTGTCGTTTAAGAATGCTCGTTCGCTAAACTCACCGGGACGAGCAGGGCGAATACCGGGAATTTCCAGTATTGCTCGAATTATCATATCGATAATAACCGGCCCACCATGGCCTTGCAGTTCTAAGACATCTTCTCCGGTAAAGGAGTTTGGACCCAGGAAAAAGAGCGCTATGCCTTCGTCCAACAGTTGTTTCTGTAAATCGTAAAACGGCAGGTACTCTGCTTTACGAGGCTTGGGGCAGTGACCTAACAGCTTTTCTGCAACCTCTTTACAGGCTTTTCCGCTCACGCGAACAATACCAACACCGCCGCGTCCGGGAGGCGTTGCCTGAGCTACTATGGTGTCGTCAAAATCTGTTTCAGTTTGCATTTTTGCTGCTCCCCAAAGGACTAAAGCCCGGCATTAGCCGGGCCTTAATGTTGGATTATTTCTTGTTTCGAACGTTAATCCCTTTCTTCTCTAAGCCCCGGTAAATGATCAGCATTTGCGCAATGGTAATCAAGTTACTGACCAGCCAGTACAGTACCAGACCCGATGGGAACCACAGGAAGAATACGGTAAAGATAACCGGCATATACTGAAACAGTTTCTGTTGCATTGGGTCAGCCGTCGGTGTTGGCTGCAGTCGCTGCATTAAGAACATACTGGCACCCATTAAAATAGGCAGGATGTAGTATGGGTCTTTGGTTGACAGATCCTGTATCCAGAACACAAAAGCAGAATGGCGCAGCTCAACACTTTCCAATAGCACCCAGTATAGCGCCAGGAAGATTGGAAGCTGCAACAGCATAGGCAGACAGCCGCCCAGAGGATTTACTTTTTCCTCTTTGTAGAGCTTCATCATGGCGCCTGACATCTTCTGTCGGTCGTCACCATAACGTTCACGCAGAGCCGTCATTTTTGGCTGCAGCATGCGCATCTTAGCCATTGAAACGTATTGTGCCTTAGTTAGCGGGAACAATAGCGCTTTAACAATAACTGTGGTCAGGATAATAGCCAGACCCCAGTTAATAACGATGCTTTGTAAGAACTGCAGCAGTTTGAATATCGGTTGAGCTAACCACCATAGGAAACCATAGTCGACGGTTAAGTCCAGATACTCGACGACTTCAGCCATAGCGTCTTGGTCTTTTGGACCCAGAAATACTTGAGACTCAATCGTTTTGGAGCTGCCTGGCTGAATATCAGTCATTGGATAAATGACACCGATAATTGCCTGGCTGCCATTGGCTACTCGAGAATAAAGACGATTTTGCTGACCTTGTTTCGGCACCCAGGCTGACACGAAATAGTGCTCAAGCATTCCGACCCAACCAGTTTGCGAAGTAACGTTCAGCTTTTTGTCCTGCATGCTGTCGAAATCGTATTTTTCGAACTTGTCTTCATCGTAGGAATAAGCTGCACCAAAATAGGTAGGCATGATCATACTGCCACTTTCGCCTGAGTGTACGGAACGTTTTAATTGGCCGTAAAATTGGGTTTCAAGCGTTTTGCTGGTGTTATTTTCTACTTCGTACCGAACATCAACAGTGTATTTTCCTGGCGTGAAGGTAAATACTTTACGATAAACAGCGCCGTTCTCAGCCGTATAGGTTAAAGGAACTTCAATAACCTCGCTTGTAGACTCGTAGCTTTCTTGTACGTAGTTATAAGAAGGGCGGCCGTCTTTGCCATCAATTCCGTCCGGGCCAATTAGGCCTGACTGAGCGACGTAAACGTTGTTTGAACTGTTTTGCAGAAGTTGAAAGCGTTCTTCAGAACCCTGAGTTTTCGCAAACTTGAGTAAGTGAGTCGAAACAACATCACCACCGCGGGTATCTATCTCAACATCTAACACGTCGGTGCGAACGTGAACTGTGGTTTCAGCCCGCTGAGCTACAACCGGCTGATCACTTTCCGGGACGTCTGCCGAAACGGCTGAACTGCCTGAGGGCACATCGCTGTTTTCAGCGTTATTGCTCGATTGTGTTGAGGTAACGTTTTCAGGTGCTTTTGTTCCGGGTGCGGTTTCCACCATCCAATTCTGGTATAGGAAGAAAGACACCACTAAAAAGGCAATAAATAATATCGTGCGTGGCGAATTCATAGTGATTTCGTCTCTGTTGGCTGATTTAGTAAAGATTCGGATTCGCTGTTATTTTCTGGCTTGGCGTCTTGCTTAGCAAGTGGAACCGGGTCGTAGCCGCCCTCATGAGCTGGGTGACATTTACTGATTCTTACTGCAGCAAGGCCAATGCCACGGATTGTACCGTGTTTTTGTATGGCCTCACAGGCATAATGTGAGCAAGATGGATAAAAACGACAACGCGGGCCCAGCAGTGGACTGATAAACCACTGATAAACCTTTATGAACGCGATTGGTATTGTTCGCAACGCTTTGCTAATTTTCGCCATAAATAATTCAACGTATCCCGTAATGCGGCGTTATCCTGCTCGACAATACCCTGCTTAGCAATAATTACAATGTCGAAAGCGGGAATTTTATGTTGGCTTAAACGGAAGGTTTCACGTATTTGTCGTTTTATGCGGTTTCGGTCAACTGCGCGCTTAGCTCGCTTTTTGCTGACGGTAACACCAATACGTGGATGGCCTAACTCATTGGGGGTTGCCAACATAGTGACATGAGCAGTAACGGCTTTTACAGGAGGGTTTGAGAATACAGTCTGGAAATGAGAGGGAGTTAACAGACGTAACTCCCTTCCGTATGAGATACTTTTATGCACTCAGTACTTTACGACCACGTGCACGGCGACGAGCCAGTACTTTGCGGCCATTTTTTGTTGCCATGCGAGCACGGAAACCGTGTGAACGCTTGCGCTTTAATACGCTTGGTTGAAATGTTCTTTTCATAACTAATATTCCATCGGTCAGTTTGCTATTTCCCACGCTGGCCGAATAAGTTGAAACCAAACGTGAACGGAATTTTTTAGAGCGCGGATCTTACCGATCTTTTCTCGTTGAGTCAATGACCAGAGGCTTTTTTAGGCAATAAATCCTAAAATAATATCATCCACAATCTGTTGAGATTATAACATTAATAATGTGGATAAAATAACAGTTATTCACTATTTGCTTTATTTTCCGATTTTGAGGCAATGTGGCCTTTTAAGCAATTTATGCGCCAGTTTTGGTTTCAATGGCTATTTTTTAACTCCTTTATTGACGCTGTTTTCAGGCAGTTTATGCTAGCGAATATTAGCTGAGTGAAGTACAATCTTTGGTTATGTTTATAAAGAAACGATCCAGGAGAAGAGTGTGAATAATTCGCTTTGGCAACAATGTGCAGAGCGACTGCAATCGGAGTTACCGTTACAGCAGTTCAACACGTGGATCAGACCCCTACAAGCCAAACTCAATGGCGAAACATTAACCTTGTTTGCTCCGAATATTTATTCGGTAGACTGGGTGCGTGATAAATACCTGAAAACCATTAATACCTATTTAGAAGTTTTGTGCGATGACAAAGTGCCTAACGTGGTTTTAAAAGTTGGGGAAGCGTCGCCGACACAACGTGACAGCGGCTCACCGCAACGCGCAGCTGCAACCCGCAGAAAAACACCTAACTTCTCATCAGGTAACACCGATGTGGAAGTGCCTTTTGAAAGCAATATTCATCCGGAATACACCTTCGATAACTTTGTTGAGGGTAAATCAAACCAGTTGGCGCGTGCGGCCGCTATTCAGGTGGCAGAGAATCCTGGCGGCGTTTATAACCCTCTGTTTGTTTATGGTGGTACCGGTTTAGGTAAAACTCACCTTTTGCATGCGGTTGGTAATGGCATTATGGCGCACAAAAAGGACGCCAAGGTGTTTTACATTCGGGCTGAGCGTTTTGTGCAGGACATGGTGAACTCTATTCGTAACAGTTCAACCAACGAGTTTAAGCGTTACTATCGTTCGGTCGATGCGTTATTGATTGATGACATTCACTTCTTTGCGAATAAAAAAGGTTCGCAGGAAGAGTTTTTCCATACCTTTAATGCGTTGTTGGAAGGTAACCAGCAAATTATTATGACCAGCGATCTTTACCCGAAAGAAATAGACGGAGTAGAAGATCGGTTGAAGTCACGTTTTGGCTGGGGTCTTACCATTGCCATTGAGCCCCCGGAATTAGAAACCCGGGTGGCCATTTTAATGCGTAAAGCTGATGAACGTGGTTTGCATATGCCTCACGAAGTGGCGTTTTTCATTGCTAAACGTTTGCGTTCAAATGTTCGGGAGCTGGAAGGCGCATTGAACCGGGTTGTGGCTAATGTGCAACTCACAGGACGGCCTATAACTATAGACTTTGTCCGTGAAGCTTTGCGTGACTTAATTGCCGCCCAGGAAAAATTAGTTACTATTGATAATATTCAGAAGACGGTAGCGGAATACTACAATATTAAGTTAGCCGATATTTTATCAAAACGCCGTAGCCGTTCTGTAGCGCGCCCTCGCCAGTTAGCAATGGCATTAGCTAAGGAATTGACTAATCATAGCTTACCGGAAATAGGCGACGCGTTCGGCGGTCGTGATCACACAACGGTTTTGCATGCTTGTCGGAAGATACAAGAATTAAAAGATGCGCAGCACGACATTAAAGAAGATTATCGAAATCTAATTCGTACATTGTCGTCATAAAAGTATGTCGTTATAAACAGGGGACTCAGTCATGAAATTTTCAATTAACCGCGATGCTTTTTTAAAGCCGCTGCAGGTTGTAAGTGGCGCTGTTGAACGGCGGCATACCTTACCAATTTTGTCGAATTTGTTGCTTCAGGTCGATAATGGTCAGCTTAAACTAACCGGAACAGATCTTGAGGTTGAACTGGTTTCGGCTGTACCGCTCGAGTCGGCGGATATGGATGCGGCTGTTACAGTGCCAGCGAAAAAGTTGCTGGATATTGTGCGCAGTCTGCCTGAAGGCTCGACCATCGAGTTTACCTCGCAGGAAGACAGTGCCACAGTCAAATCTGGTCGCAGTAAATTTAAATTGAGTACCTTATCTTCAGATGACTTTCCAAATATCGACGACTGGAAAAGCGATATCCACCTGGTAACTGAGCAGGCGGTATTAAAAGATTTAATGTTGAAAACGCATTTCTCCATGGCGAATCAGGACGTGCGTTATTATTTAAACGGCATGTTGTTCGAAACTGATAACGGCATGTTGCGTTCCGTAGCGACCGACGGCCACCGTTTAGCCATGAGCACTTGTGCTATTGATCAGCCAGGTTTGGCCCAACGCCAAGTTATTGTTCCGCGCAAAGGCGTGGTCGAGTTACTTCGGTTGTTAGGTGACGACGACCAGGAAGTGTCAGTGTCGATAGGAAACAACCATATTCGCGTGGAAACACCAGAGCTTGTTTTTACAAGTAAGCTGGTAGATGGTCGTTTTCCTGATTACCGTCGCGTTTTACCTAGCGGTGGAGACAAAGTTATTGTTGCCCATCGCGATGCGTTGCGGCAGTCCTTTGGGCGAGCATCTATTCTCTCTAATGAAAAGTTTCGCGGTGTGCGTTTGAATTTGAGTAGTGGTGAACTTTGCATTACGGCAACGAACCCCGAGCAAGAACAAGCGGAAGAAGTGATAGAAGTGGATTATCAAGGCGATGATCTGGAAATTGGCTTCAACGTTAGCTATTTGCTAGATGTCTTAAATAACATTGATGACGAACAAGTTTCTTTTACTCTGTCTGACTCAAATAGTAGTGCATTAATTGAACCTCAGCATGACGAGTCTTGCTGTTACGTTATTATGCCGATGCGTTTGTAACCCTGCCTCGTAAATGTTCATTGAGACGTTGAATTTAAGCCACTTCCGAAATTTCTCGGAAGTGGCTCTATCTCCCAGCCCCAAAATTAATATCATAACCGGCGATAATGGTTCCGGAAAAACCAGTTTGCTTGAAGCTATCTATTTACTCGGTTTTGGTCGTTCTTTTCGGCCGGGTGGTTTTCGTCAGTTGATTAAAGAAGGGAAACCGGGCTTTACTGTATTTTGCCGTTCCCAAGATTACGCTATAGGTGTAAAACGCAGTACCGATGGTGAACAGTCGCTTAGGTTGAATGGCGCGAACGTTCAGCGCATGTCTGATGTTGCTCGTTTGGTGCCGGTACAACTATTAACACCTGAATCCGTCGATATATTGTTGGAAGGTCCAGGACAGAGAAGACAGTTTATAGATTGGGGAGTGTTCCACGTGGAACACTCCTTTTATTCTGACTGGGTTGCGTACACTCAGCTCCTAAAACAAAGAAACAGTTTACTCAAGCAGCGCTCGCTTCCTGTAAGAGAAGATCGATATTGGAAAGAGCAGTTAGCCTATTATGGCGAGCGCATTAGTAAAAGTCGCGAAAAATACCTAGAAGAACTGAATGATTATATACAAGAACTAGCGAAATCTTTTCTCTCCGATGTTACAATGGAGGTTCGATTAAAATCGGGCTGGGATACTAGCCAAAGCTTATTTGACGCCTTAGAAAGCCATACAGAGAAAGATAAGAAATACGGCTTTACCTCAGTTGGGGCACATAAGGCAGATATAAAAGTGATAGCGGACGGGGTGGAAGTAAAACATCGCCTGTCTCGCGGACAATTAAAGACCGCGATAACCGCTTTAAAGTTAGCGCAAGGGAAGCATTACCAAAAAATAAAAAGGCAACCCTGCATTTATTTAGTCGATGATTTAACGTCAGAGCTTGATTCAAGAAACCAAGCGTTACTCTGTCGTGAGTTAGAAAATCTAGACGCACAAGTGTTTATCACCGCAATTACTGGAAAGCAGTTGTCGGATAAATTTCAAAAATCACCCCGAATGTTCCACGTGGAACATGGGGTAATAAACGAATGATATCGAGATAATACTATGGAAGAAAATAATTACGGTTCATCGAGTATCAAGGTTCTGAAAGGGTTGGATGCGGTTCGTAAACGCCCAGGCATGTACATTGGTGACACGGATGATGGAACTGGTCTGCACCACATGGTTTTTGAAGTTGTCGATAACTCTATTGACGAGGCCTTAGCGGGTCACTGTTCAGAAATTATGGTTATCATTCACTCTGACGGTTCTGTTAGTGTGAAAGATGATGGTCGTGGAATTCCAGTTGATATACATGAAGAAGAAGGTGTTTCAGCTGCTCAGGTTATTATGACCGTACTGCACGCTGGCGGTAAATTCGACGACAACTCTTATAAAGTGTCTGGTGGTTTGCACGGGGTTGGTATCTCTGTTGTAAACGCGCTATCTGAAAAGCTGCAGTTGACCATTCGTCGACAAGGCCAGGTTTACGAGCAGACTTATCATATGGGTGAGCCTGACAGCGATGTAAAACCTGTTGGCGATACCGAAACAACAGGTACAGAACTGCGTTTTTGGCCAAGCCACGAAACTTTTACCAATACTGAATTCCACTACGATATTCTGGCTAAGCGCCTGCGCGAACTCTCGTTCCTGAATTCAGGTGTTGGTATACGGTTGCGCGATGAGCGTGACGACCGCGAAGATTTATTTAAATACGAAGGCGGTATTGCTGCCTTTGTTAATTATTTGAATAAGAACAAAACGCCAATTCACCAAAAAGCTTTCTATTTCACAATACAAAGAGAAGACGGTATTGGTGTTGAAGTCAGTATGCAGTGGAATGACTCATTCCAGGAAAACATCTATTGTTTTACCAACAACATTCCGCAGCGTGATGGTGGTACACACTTAGCCGGCTTCCGTGCCGCTCTGACGCGCACACTGAACACCTACATGGAGAAAGAGGGTTATAATAAAAAATCAAAAACCTCTGCAACGGGTGACGATGCGCGTGAAGGTCTGACCGCCATTATTTCTGTTAAAGTTCCTGATCCTAAGTTTTCGTCTCAAACAAAAGACAAGCTGGTTTCTTCAGAAGTGAAGTCGGCTGTTGAGCAGACAATGAACGAGCAGTTAGCGGACTATTTACTAGAAAACCCGGGCGAAGCAAAACTTATTATCAATAAAATTATTGATGCAGCAAGAGCTCGTGAAGCCGCTCGTAAAGCACGTGAAATGACACGCCGTAAAGGTGCTCTGGATATTGCGGGCTTACCTGGTAAGTTGGCCGATTGTCAGGAAAAAGACCCGGCACTGTCTGAACTTTATATTGTGGAGGGTGACTCTGCAGGCGGTTCCGCTAAGCAGGGTCGTAACCGTAAAAACCAGGCGATTTTGCCACTTAAAGGTAAAATTCTTAACGTAGAAAAAGCGCGTTTTGACAAAATGCTGTCTTCTGTCGAGGTTGGTACATTAATTACTGCTATGGGCTGTGGTATTGGCCGTGATGAGTACAACCCGGATAAAACACGTTATCACCGTATTATTATTATGACGGATGCCGACGTTGACGGATCACACATTCGTACTTTGTTATTGACGTTCTTCTATCGTCAAATGCCTGAAATTATCGAGCGCGGATATATCTATATTGCTCAGCCCCCGCTGTACAAAGTGAAGAAGGGCAAGCAGGAAGTTTATATTAAAGATGACCCTGCGTTGATTCGCTACTTAACCAGTTTAGCTCTGGATAATGCATCTTTACATGTTAACGAAACCGCACCAGGTATTTCTGGTGAAAAGCTCGAAACTTTGGTTAACGGCTATCAGATGGCGCAGGAAAATATTAAGCGTTTAAGTCGTCGTATGCCTGAGCGTTTCTTACAGCGTCTGTTCTATGCGCCTCGTTTAACGGATGATCGTTTGAAAGATAAAGATTACATGGAGAAGTGGGTTAAAACATTAAACGATGACCTAACTGCCCGTGAAATTAATTCGGCAACTTATACCGTTTCTTTGCATGAAGATACTGAACGCAAGATGTGGTTACCTTCGACGACGATTCGTCAACACGGTGTCGACACAGATTACCCGCTGAACTATGAATTCTTAATGTCTAAAGACTACGAACAAATAGTGACGCTTGGCGAAGAGATCGACTCTTTGGTTGAGCCGGGTGGCTATGTGCTTCGCGGTGAGAAGAAGCAGCCAGTTACACACTTTGTTGAAGCTGTGGAATGGCTTATTGGTGAATCCAAGCGAGGTTTATACGTTCAGCGTTATAAAGGTCTGGGCGAAATGAACCCTGACCAGCTGTGGGAAACTACGATGGACCCTGATACTCGCCGTATGCTTCAGGTAACTATTGAGGACGCTATTGGCGCTGACCAGCTGTTCACCACGTTAATGGGTGACGAAGTTGAACCACGTAGAGCCTTTATTGAATCAAACGCTCTTAAGGTTGCTAACTTGGACGTCTAGGCTTAACAGCGACATTAGCAAGCAACAGGCAACAAAAAAGCCGGCTCATGAAAATGAAGCCGGCTTTTTTATTAAAAATCAAAGCGTTAGTTACTGAAGCAAAGAAATATCCGCTATTTCCAAGAACAGCTGACGCAAGCGAAACAACAAGTTCAGGCGGTTAATACGGACTTTATCGTCATCGGCATTGACCATGACATGTTCAAAAAACGCATCCACAGGCTCTTTAAGCTCAGATAAATGCGTGAGGGCGTCACTGTACTTACCATCAGCAATAAGTGGCTTAACAGCGTCTTCTGTCTGTTTAACCAAACGATAAAGTGTTGTTTCAGAATCTTCCTGTAGAAGAGTTTCATCCACGTTACCGGATATCTCTTCGTCTGATTTTGCCAGGATGTTACCTACCCGTTTATTGGCTGCGGCAAGGCTGGCAGCAGAATCCATAGACTTAAATGACTGAACCGCCTTTACTCTTTGGTCGAAGTCCGTTGGCTTAGAAGGGGAACGGGCAAGTACCGACTGAATAACATCGACGGTAATGCCTTGATCCTGATACCAGGGACGAAAACGACCGAGTAGAAAATCGAAAACATCAGTAGCGACAGTGTTATTCGATAGCTTGTCACCAAAGCCTTCGACGGATGCCGCTAACAGTTCATGTAAGTCTAATGAAAGCTTACGTTCTACCAGAGTACGCAACAAACCAAGAGCGGCACGGCGCAGAGCGAATGGGTCACGGTCACCTTTAGGTACCTGACCAATACCGAATATCCCAACCAGCGTATCCAGTTTGTCTGCTAAAGCGACGGCACAAGCCTCTCGTGTCAAAGGCAGCTCGTCGCCCGAAAAACGAGGCCAGTAGTGCTGTTCTATTGCTTCGGCGACTACTGGGCTCTCACCGTCGTTCAACGCATAGTGTTTACCCATAACGCCCTGGGTTTCAGGGAACTCAGAAACCATATCGGAAACCAGGTCAGCCTTACACAGCAGCCCGGCTCGTTCTGAGGCTTTTACGTCGGCAGTTAACTGGTTTGCAATTTTTCCGGCTAACACCGATATGCGGCGCGCTTTGTCACCAATACTGCCCAGTTGTTTTTGGAATAGAACCGAATCCAGTGCAGCAACTCGCGATTCTAAAGCCGTTTTCTTATCAGACTCAAAGAAAAACTGTGCATCCGCCAGGCGAGGGCGAACGACTTTCTCGTTACCCTTAATAATCTGCTGAGGGTCACGGCTTTCAATATTGGTAATGAAAATAAACTGTGGCAGTAAGTTACCTTTGCCATCTTCCACCGGAAAGTAACGTTGGTCATCTTTCATGGTAACGATAAGCGGTTCTTTTGGTACCGCGAGGAAACCTTGATCGAAACTTGCCGTTAAAGCAACGGGCCATTCCACAAGGGCTGCAACTTCCTCAACTAACTCGTCATCCTGAATAACCTGGCCGCCGAGTTCTGAGGCAAGACGTGATACTTCCGACTGAATGGTTTCAATACGCTCTTCGAAGTTAGCGATCACTTTCGCTTGAAGCAGCTTAGATAAGTAATTGTCGACATGATCGAGCTCAAAACCTTGGGGCGAATGAAAGCGGTGGCCCTGGATAAAACGAGCACTCTTCGTTTCCAGAATTTCGGCTTCAATAAGTTCGCTGCCCAGCATGACTGTTAGTGTGTGCACCGGACGAATAAATTGCGCGGTGCTGTCGCCCCAACGCATCGGCTTCGGAATAGGAAGGGCTTTAATTGCTGCCTCCAAAATACCCTGAACTAAGTCAGCCAGCGCCTGACCCTTTACTGTCGCTTTATGCAGTAGCCATTCGCCTTTTTCGGTTTTAAGGCGGTCAGCCTGTTCTACCGTAATGCCGTTTGAACGTGCCCAGCCTTCAGCTGCCTTAGTCGGTTTACCAGAGTCGTCAAAAGCCACATTCACTGCTGGCCCGCGCTTCTCCGCCTCTTTGTCCTGCTGTTCGGTTTCAACTTGTTTTACCAGAACGGCCAGTCGGCGAGGGGTTGCATAAGCCTCAATATTATCAAAATTCAGTTCGGCGCTTTTTAAGCCTGACTCAATACCCGACTTTAAGCTGTCACGCAGCGACTTTAAGGCTTTTGGAGGAAGCTCTTCAGTACCTAACTCAATTAATAAGTTTTCTTTTTGCACGGCTCGCTCTCCTTAGTTCGCTGCTGGTTTGTTTTTATTGTCGGCTAAAGGGAAGCCAAGAGCTTCGCGCGCCTGGTAATAGACTTCGGCAACGGCTTTCGCCATGGTTCTGACACGAAGTATGTAGCGCTGTCTTTCGGTTACAGAGATAGCGTGTCGGGCATCCAGTAAGTTAAAGGCGTGAGATGCGCGCATAACCTGCTCGTACGCGGGTAAAGCCAGAGATTTTTCAATTAGCAGTTCACATTCTTTTTCGCAGTCGTCGAAGCGGCGGAACAGCACATCAACGTCAGCGTATTCAAAGTTGTAAGTCGACTGCTCAACTTCGTTCTGATGGAAAACATCCCGATACAAGATTTTACCGCGCGGGCCGTCGGTCCAGACCAGGTCGTAGATGCTGTCCACGCCCTGAATGTACATAGCTAAACGCTCAAGGCCGTAGGTGATTTCTCCGGCCACGGGGCGACATTCGATACCGCCTACCTGCTGGAAATAAGTAAACTGAGTGACCTCCATACCGTTAAGCCAGACTTCCCAGCCCAGACCCCAGGCACCCAGAGTAGGCGATTCCCAGTTGTCTTCTACAAAGCGTATGTCGTGAGTTAGTGTGTCAAAGCCCAGCATTTCTAAAGACCCCAGATAAAGCTCCTGAATGTCCTTAGGCGATGGTTTCATAATGACCTGAAACTGATAATAGTGCTGCAGGCGGTTCGGGTTTTCACCATACCGGCCATCGGTCGGGCGGCGGCAGGGTTGCACATAGGCAAAACTGGCTGGCTCCGGACCTAATGAGCGCAGAAAGGTCATTGGATGAAAGGTACCCGCGCCCACTTCCATATCCAGTGGCTGAACCACGGCACAGCCTTGCTGAGCCCAGTAATCCTGAAGAGCAAGAATAAGCCCCTGAAAGGTTTTCACATCGTACGTCGACATACGCATTCTCTGCTTTGTTATTTGTGGTTGACCGAAGGTCGAGAAATATGCGTAGATTATACCCTCTGAATCGCCTTGGTTATAGGGGAAGGTATGACAAATAATCAGCCAGAACGGTGTTCCTGGTGTGAATCTACTGACGACTACCGTGCTTATCATGACAATGTGTGGGGGCGTCCGGTAAGCGACCCGATAGAACTTTTTGCCAAACTGTGTCTGGACGGGCAGCAGGCGGGGCTTAGCTGGTTAACCATTCTGCGTAAACAGGCCGGCTATGAGAAAGCCTTTTTAGGTTTTGACCCACAAGCTATCGTGGCAATGAGTGACGCTGATCGTGAATTGTTGTACAGCAACCGTGATATTATCCGTAGCAAGGCCAAAATTGATGCCATTTTTACTAACGCTGAAGCGTATTTAAGAATGGAAGAAAAGGGCGTCAAATTTGAGCGGTGGTTATGGGAGTTTGTAGGCGGCTCACCGATTATTAATGAGCACCAGGCGCAAAGTCAGATCCCAACAGAAACAGAAGCTTCCCAAAGCATGGCAAAAGCGTTAAAAAAGGAAGGCTTTAAGTTTGTCGGACCGACCATTTGCTATGCTTTTATGCAAGCAGTTGGTATGGTGAACGACCATGTTACTAGCTGTCATTGTTATCAGCCTGTTGCTGACCAAATGAAACAGTTTACGTTGTAAAATGAGCGAAGGAAGAATGATAGAAATTACTCTTGCGGATTACAGCAACCCCAAACACCGCAATGCCGTTATTGCTATGTTAGATGCTTATGCCAAAGACCCAATGGGTGGCGGTGAAGGCATATCAGATGAAGTTAAAGAAAGCCTCATAGATGAAATGGCAAAGCGAGGCCATGTGTTTTCTTTGCTGGCCTACGATGGTGACACTCCGGTTGGCGTTGCAAACTGTGTAGAAGGCTTTTCAACCTTCGCAGCAAAACCGTTAATGAATATTCATGACATAGCCGTCATTCCAGAGTACCGGGGACAGGGCGTTGCGCGTAAACTTCTTGAAGAAGTGAAAACACTTGCAGAGTTCCGCGGTTGCGTGAAGCTGACACTGGAAGTGCTTGAGAACAATGACCGGGCGAAAAAAGCCTATGAGAACTTCGGCTTTGCACCTTATGAATTAGGTGACGTAGGTCAGGCCGAGTTTTGGGAAATGTACTTGAATAAAGACAAAGCCTGACATCTAAGCATCAGGCTATTAATGAGATTTCCTAACCCAGTAGCGGTAGGGGATTTCTTCGGTTTCAGAACCAACCAATTCATGCTCCATAAACTCGCAAAAGCCCGGAATATCCCGGGTTGTTGCGGGATCATCCGCAAAAATCAGCAATACCTCTCCAACCGACATTTTGCGAATAGCCGCACGAACTAACATTACGGGCTCTGGGCATTTAAGGCCTAAGGTATCGAGTTCTTTGTCGCAGTCAATTTGAGTCATTATGTTCAAGTAGAGATTAATGGGGCAGCTGGGTAGTTTAACACTTTCGCGCTTAATAGGTGAGGGGGAGTGATGGATTGCGCCGCTGTTTGTTGGCGGGAAAGACTCAGAAACTGTCTGCAGCCATGGATGGCTGCAGTCAAGCCCCCAGGGATGGGTTCACGGCGTGTTTCTGAGTCTTTCCTGACAATAAAAAGGGGCGAGCCTTCGCTCCCCCCTTCCTCTGAGCAGTTAAAGTGTTAAACCGCCCTAATTTTTCTGTTTCTTTTAAACGCGTTCGAAGACAGTAGCAATACCCTGGCCAAGGCCAATGCACATGGTTGCTAAGCCAAGCTTCGCGTCTTTCTCTTCCATTAAGTTGATTAGCGTGGTTGAGATACGAGCGCCAGAACAGCCTAATGGGTGACCTAAAGCGATAGCACCGCCGTTCAGGTTCACTTTTTCTTCCATCTTGTCGAACAGTTTTAAACCTTTAAGTACAGGCAGCGACTGTGCGGCAAAGGCTTCGTTCAGTTCAACAACGTCGATGTCATCAATAGACACACCAGCACGCTTCAGCGCTTTTTCTGTTGCCGGAACCGGTCCGTAACCCATAATGGATGGATCGCAGCCTGCAACGGCCATTGAACGGATTTTAACGCGTGGCGTCAGACCCAGTTCTTTGGCTTTGTCAGCAGACATAACCAACATGGCTGCGGCGCCGTCTGACAAGGCTGACGAGGTACCAGCGGTTACCGTACCGTTAGCAGGGTCAAACACTGGGCGAAGCTGTGACAAGCCTTCAGCAGTGGTTTCTGGGCGAATCACTTCGTCTTCAGTAACACGTACCAGTTCGCCGTCGGCGTTGTGGCCATTCATTGCGTAAATCTCTTTAGCAAAGCGGCCTTCAACCGTCGCCTCGTGCGCTTTTCTGTGAGAGCGTGCACCAAATTCGTCTTGTTGTTCGCGGGTAATACCGAACTTACGAGATAACAGTTCAGCGGTCATACCCATGCTGCCAGAGGCTTTCGCTACAGACTTGTTCATGCCCGGGTGAAAGTCAATTCCGTGAGTCATTGGTACGTGACCCATGTGCTCAACACCTCCAGCCATAAAGATATCGCCGTCGCCGTTCATAATAGCGCGCGTAGCGTCGTGCAATGCCTGCATTGAAGAGCCACACAAACGGTTAACCGTTACACCGGCCACTTTATGCGGAATACCGGCTATTAATGCTGAATTACGCGCAATGTTAAAACCTTGCTCTAAGGTTTGTTGTACACAACCCCAGTAAATGTCTTCCAGCTCTTCCGGGTCAACTTCCGGGTTACGCTCAAGTAAGCCCTTCATCAGCGCAGCTGAGAGGTCTTCGGCACGAGTATGGCGGAAAACACCATTTTTTGAACGCCCCATTGGCGTACGAATACAATCTACTATGACGATGTCTTTCATTTTAATAACCTCCTCAAGCCTTACTTCGCGCTGGTTGTGTCAAAGTAAGATTTACCGGCTTTAGCCATTTCGCGCATGCCGTCGGTAACCTGATAAATTTCACCCAGGTGCGCGTACTTGTCTGCCAGTTGAATAAAGTTGTCCATGCCAAGCGTTTCCAGATAACGGAAAGGGCCGCCGCGGAATGGAGGGAAGCCTAAGCCATAAAGCAGCGCCATGTCTGCTTCGGCAGCAGAGCCAACAATGTCTTCTTCCAGACAGCGAACCACTTCGTTCACCATAGGGATCATGCAGCGCGCAATGACTTCATCAGCATCCAGTTTCTTGCCTTGCTCACAGCCTAATAGCTCGTAAGTGGCAGGATCCGCTTCTTTGGTTGGCTTTCCTTTTTTGTCGGTGCCGTAAACATAGAAGCCTTTGCCGTTTTTCTGACCGTAACGCTCAGCAGCTGCCAGTTTAGCAATGGCGCTGGACTCGTCGCGTTTCATGCGGGTCGGGAAGCCTGCTTCCATAACAACGGTACAATGATCAGCTGTGTCAATACCAACAACATCGCTTAAGTACGCAGGACCCATTGGCCAACCGAATTGCTTCTCCATAACCTTGTCGATGCCGACGAAATCAACGCCTTCATCAACCATGCCAGCAAAGCCTGCCAGGTAAGGGAATAATACGCGGTTTACTAAGAAGCCCGGGCAGTCGTTAACAACGATAGGAGTTTTGCCCAGCTTAAGTGCATAAGCGACTACCGCATTAACAGTGTCATCTGAGGTTTTCTCGCCACGGATAATTTCAACCAATGGCATTTTGTGTACCGGGTTGAAAAAGTGCATTCCGCAGAATTTCTCAGGGCGCTTCAGGTTTTTAGCCAGTTCAGTAATAGAAATGGTCGAGGTATTTGAAGTCAAAATGGCATCATCGCCAATTACGCCTTCAATTTCAGCCAGCACCGAGCCTTTAACTTTCGGGTTTTCGACAACGGCTTCTACGACAATATCGACGTCTTTGACTGCGTCATTCAGCAACGTAGGCGTAATAGAAGACAAGATTTTAATCATCTTCTCGTTGTTTACCTTACCGCGCTCAACACCTTTTTTCAGGATCTTGCCGGCTTCTTTCATGCCTAAGTCTAAAGCGTCTTGCTTAATGTCTTTCATAACAGCCGGTACGCCTTTAAGCGCTGACTGGTAAGCGATACCGCCGCCCATAATGCCGGCACCTAAAACACCTGCTGTCTTAATTTCTTTGGTTGCTGCTTTAGCGTATTTTTTCGACTTACTTTTAACTGCCTGATCCGCCAGGAAGATACCAACTTGAGCCTGACAAGCCTCGGTTTGGGTGAGGTCGAAAAACGCGTTGTTTTCAGCTGTTAGCGCGCCTTCACGATGCTCGCGGGCACCGTTTTCAATGGCTTCTAAGGCTTTATGAGGCGCCGGGTAATGTTTGCCTGCTTTTGCCGTAATCATGCCTTTGGCGGTAACCAGCGACATCATCAGTTCGGTGTCGTTAGCTTTCAGCGGCTCTAACTTAGGCTGGCGCTTGGCTTTCCAGTCCTGCTGGCCGGCTGCTGCGGCTTTAGCTAAGTTGAGTGCGGCTTTAGTCAGGTTTTCCGGTTCAACAACCGCATCCACAGCACCAACTTTCAGCGCATCAAGGGCTTTGTTGTTTTTACCTGTGGTTATCCACTCAAGCGCGTTGTCCGGACCAATCACGCGAGGTAAGCGCATGGTGCCGCCAAAGCCAGGGATAAGACCCAGTTTAACTTCTGGCAGGCCGATAGTTGCTGTGGTGTCCGCAACACGGTAGTCACAAGCTAACAATGCTTCACAACCGCCGCCCAGTGCGAATCCGGTTACGGCTCCAACGGTTGGAACTGGCAGGTCTTCTAATTGATCAAACACGCGTGAGGCTTTTGCCACCCAGCTGCGGGTTTTTTCCTGATCAGAGAATAGCGTCAGGAACTCGGTAATGTCAGCGCCGACAATAAAGGTCGACTTGCTGCTGGTAACAATAACGCCACGTAAATCGTCAGTGTTCTGTAATTTTGTCAGTGCTTCACTGAATTCTTCTAATGTAGCCTGGTCGAATTTATTAACCGAGCCTTTCGCATCAAATTGTAATTCTGCGAAACCTGGTTCGATAAAATCGACCCGAATGCTTTCACCTTGATAGATCATCTTGGGTCTCCCACGACTTCCATTAATTTGTTGCTATAAAGAAACTGATTCTGCTATAGCTTTGGGTTAAGGTAGACAGAGTTTGGCGCGAATACGCCAATTTTTCAACGGTTATTTAAACATGCGTTTGAATCAATGAAAAAGCAGTCGTTTATCATACGTTACAGTGCGCCATTGTTTTTCGTGTTGTTCCTGCTAAGCAGTGGTGCGGTTCAGTCTGAACCTGTTGATACAAAACAACGGGAGCAGCAGCGTGAGCTATTCAAAAAAGCGGAGTACGCGGCTAAACGTGGCCGCTTGGGCGAATACCGGCTATTACTTGAAAAGCTGGAGGGTTATCCTTTAGTGCCGTATCTGGAATTGGCCCGGCTGGAGCAAGTTGGATATCTGGCCAATGAAGACCGCGTGCTGGATTTTCTCGAAAAGTATGAAAAGACTCCCCTCGACTGGCAATTAAGACAACCGTGGCTTACCTATCTGGCGGGACAAAATGAATATTCACGCTTTATTCGGGATTTCCGGCATCCGGGAACCCTAACTCATCGTTGTCAATTTATAGAGTCTCAACGTAAAACGGGTTTGGGGGACGGGCCTTTTAGGCGGCAGGTGGATGCTATCTGGAAGCATGGATTTTCGCTTCCGTCGGCTTGTGACCCTATTTTGGACGAATGGACGAAGTTGGGTGGGCGCACCGAAGAAAAAGTGTGGGAACGATTGGAATTGGCTGCTGAGCACGGTAACCCGACTCTGCTCCCGTATTTAACCGGTTTATTGCCTGAATTACAGCAGTATCTGGGTGAGTTTTATCACAAGGTGAGGTATTCACCCGCCGCTATAGAGGACGACTCCTGGTACAAGGGGCGCTATCCTGGTAAAGAGGCGCAAATAGTTACCTATGCTTTAACCAAGCTGGTTTGGCGTGATGAAAACATTGCTCTGCGAAGCTATAAAAAGCTGAGTTCACAACTGCCCTTTACCGAACAGCAAGAGGGCCGCATCGCCGAAGAGTTTGCTGTTGCATTAAGCTTAAATTCTCATCCCGAAGCTCGTGTCTGGCATGACCGCGTTCCGGTAAACGCGTTAAATGAACGAGTTTTACAGTGGCGTTTGGCTATTTATCTTAAGGACAAAGATTACGAAGGCCTGAGAGATGCGATCCAAAGTTTGCCGGTTGCCATTCGGCAGGGCAATCAATGGCGTTACTGGCTGGCACGCTCACAGGAGATAACCGGTAACGCTTTGGCCGCACAAGAGTTGTATGAAGATTTAGCCGATGAGCGCCATTACTATGGATTTCTGGCGGCCGCGCGACTGCAGAAGCCGGTGAGTCTTGAACAAGAGAAACTTGAAGTCAGTGTTGTTCAGCTTGAGCAAATTCGTAATCATCCTAGCGTGCAACGTGCGTATGAACTGATTCAACTGGAGCGTTGGGTCGACGCCCGGCGCGAATGGAACCATTTATTGACGCAGCTTGATGGCGAGGAGCAAAAGGTTGCGGCATATCTCGCCAGCGAGTGGGGATGGCACGATCAGGCAATATGGACATTAGCGCAAATAGGGCATTTTGACGCTGTGGGCATTCGTTTCCCTTTAGCCTACAAAGATATATTAGGGCGGGCGTCACAGGCTGCCGGAATTGATGAAAACTGGGCTTTAGCTATTACGCGCCGGGAAAGTAACTTTCGGCACGATGCATATTCAAGTGCCGGTGCAAGGGGACTAATGCAGATTCTGCCTGGTACCGCAAAGCAACTGGACACTAAAAACAATAGTTGGCGGCGGTTAAACGACCCCGCTGTCAATGTGCGCCTGGGCACTGACTATTTAAGCCGGTTGAAACACCGTTTTGAGAATAATTGGTTATTAGCTACAGCCAGCTATAATGCAGGCTACTATAGAGTTAAGGAGTGGTTGCCTGACGAACCTGTTGCTGCCGATGTGTGGGTTGAAACCATTCCGTACCATGAAACCAGAGATTATGTAAAAGCAGTATTGAGTTATCAGCAAATTTATAGGATGTTGGGTGGTAACGAGGATAATCTATTTGAGCAAGTTGTTGATATGACAATTGTTGATACTGAATAAGGCGATCCAATATGACTGCGACAGCAGATTTGTGGCCGTTGTTTCCTGACCATATAAAGCAGCTTCAGACTCGTGCTGAACGACTTTTTAAACGAGAAAATTTAGATTTAGTTGCCATTCATTCGGGCCAGCAAAAACGTTGGTTTTTGGATGATATGAACTATCCGTTTCGTGCGAACCCTCACTTTAAGGCTTGGTGTCCGGAAACTCAGTTGGCTAATGCCTGGGTTATTTTAAAGCCGAACACCCGGCCAACCTTAGTTCTATTAAGTTCTCCAGATTTTTGGCACACGACAGCAAGCCTCGAGGGAGCTCCTTGGTTAGAAGAGTTCCACGTGGAACACATCAGTTCACCAGAGGCCATTGAAAAACTACTTCCTTACGATAAGAAAAGCGCGGCTTACCTTGGTGAACATATTGAGGTTGCCAAGGCTCTGGGTTTTGAGAATATAAACCCAGATCCTGTTCTTCACTTTTTTCATTATCATCGCTTGTTTAAAACCGACTATGAAATTGCCTGTTTGACCCAGGCAAACCATATTGCGGCTGAAGGCCATATTGCGGCCGCTGACGCCTTTTTTAACGGTGAGTCGGAGTTTGATTGTCTGCTGAAATATATGGCGGCTACTCGGCAAGGGCAGAACGAAGTGCCTTATAATCACATTATTGGACAAAATGAAAACGCCAGTGTTTTGCATCACTGGATGCCTGATAAAAAAGCTTCAGGCTCGCTTAAGTCGATGTTGGTTGATGCGGGTGCTGAGGTTTGTGGTTATGCCGCCGACATTAGCCGTACCTGGTCTAAACAACATAATGAATACGAAGAGCTGATAGCTGCACTTGACCAAATTACATTGGCTTTAATTGATAAAATGAAGCCGGGCGTTGAATTCCCGGCGCTGCACCAGTTGGCTCATGAACAAATTGCTAATGTGCTTTTTGCTTTTGGTTTTGTCAGTTGCAGTCCTGAACAAATGATTGAAGACGGAATAACCACGGTATTTCTTCCGCATGGCTTAGGGCACCCCTTGGGCTTGCAGGTACACGACGTTGGTGCTGCGCAGGCTGATGAAAGAGGCACGCCGATAGCGCCACCCAGTGGTCACCTTACGCTAAAAACCACTCGTACCGTAGAGCCCCGACAGGTTTATACCATTGAACCCGGAATCTACTTTATTGAGCCTTTGCTGCAGAAATTAGCGAATTCACGCAATAAGCATTTAATTAACTGGCGCAGAGTGGATGAGTTTAAACCCTTTGGTGGAGTGCGAATCGAGGATAATATTGTGGTTTACCGCGAGCGAAATGATAACCTTACACGCCGAACCACATTAGATGCTTACGTGAAAAAGGTTACCCGTCTTGCATGATCAGGATTACGACATTCCGGCTTCGGAAACGGAAGTCGAAATAGAGGTTAAAGGCAGCCGCTTTATTGCGTGCCTGGCACATACAGCAAACGTCGACAGCGCATCAGAGTTTCTGGCCGTGATAAAAAAGCGCTGGCCTAAGGCCTCTCACTATTGCTCTGCGTCGCTTTTTTCAGCACCTAATAACAGCCAGAGTATGGCCTACAGCGACGACGGAGAACCCTCGGGAACAGCGGGGCGACCTATGCTTATGGCGCTACAAAATAGCGGCGTCGGCGAGGTTACCGCTATAGTCGTGCGATATTTTGGTGGGGTGAAATTGGGAACGGGCGGACTTCAGCGAGCCTATACCGACGCGACAGTCGCCGCATTAGCTGAGCTTGAAAAAGAGCAAAGGGTTTTTAAACAATGCTTTCAGTTAAACTTTGCTTATACTGACCAGGGCGATGTTGAACCGCTTTTGCTTGAGGCCAATGCTGAAACGGAATCTTCGGAGTACGAGGAAAGTGTGCGGCTTAAGGTGTTGCTACGCCCCGTGAATGTTGGGGCGCTGCAGAAGAAGCTACAAGCTGCCACCCGTGGCCGGGTGCAGTTGAAAGAACTGGACTAAAAGAACATAGCACTTGGCTGGAAGACTTTTTCAACCTGATCAATGTACTTTTTATCCAGCAAGAAAAGAATCACGTGGTCGTCGGAGTGAATGATGGTTTCACTGTGCGCCATAAGCACTTCTTGTCCCCGGACAACCGCACCAATGGTGGTTCCCGGCGGAAGCTTGATATCTTTAATGGCTTTACCCACCACTCGGGACGTGTCTTCATCACCATGTGCAATTGCCTCAATAGCTTCGGCGGCACCTTTTCGTAGTGAGTAAACGTTAACAATATCGCCACGGCGTACGTGAGTTAGTAGAGCTGAAACAGTCGCACGTTGCGGTGAAATGGCAATATCAATTTCGCCTCCCTGCACCAAGTCAACATAGGCGCTACGCTGAATGAGCACCATAGTTTTACGGGCGCCCATACGTTTAGCCAGCATGGCTGACATAATGTTCGCTTCGTCGTCGTTGGTAACCGCAATAAACACGTCGATGTCTTCAACGTGCTCTTCTTCCAGCAACTTTTGGTCGGACGCGTCACCACGGAAAATTAAGGTATGCTCAAGGCTTTGCGAAAGCTCTTCCGCGCGGGTTTCTGAACGCTCTACTAGCTTAACCCGATGATCAACTTCCAGTTGTTTCGCCAGGCCGGCACCAATGTTGCCGCCACCAACAATCATTATTCTGCGGTATTTGTCTTCCAGCTTTTGCAGTTCCTGCATTACGGTACTAATGTGGCGGGTGTCGGCAATGAAGAAAACTTCATCATCGGCTTCGATGATTGTGGTTCCGGTAGGGCGTATAGGCTTACCCTGACGATAAATAGCCGCAACCCGGGTGTCGATATTGGGAATATGTTCCCGCAGTGTTGAGATAGCATGGCCAACGAGCTTCCCGCCGTAGTAGGCCTTTACTGCGACCAGGCTGGCTCGTCCGTTGGCGAACTCCATCACTTGCAGTGCGCCGGGGTAATCAATAAGTCGGCGAATATAGCTGGTTACCAGTTGTTCCGGTGAAATAATGTGGTCAACTGGGGCATCCTGATTATGAAAAAGCTGATCTTTATAGCGGATGTATTCTTCAGAGCGAATTCTGGCTATTTTCTTTGGCGTATTAAATATCGAGTAAGCAACCTGACAGGCAATCATATTAGTTTCGTCGCTGCTGGTTACTGCAATAAGCAAGTCCGCATCGTCGGCACCCGCGCGACGTAAAACATCAGGGTGCGCTCCGTTACCAACGACGACCCGCAGGTCATACTTATCCTGCAAATCGTCCAGTAAATCGTTGTTGGTATCAACTATGGTGATATCGTTACGTTCGCCAACCAGGTTTTCTGCTAATGTGCCGCCAACCTGGCCAACACCGAGTATGATAATTTTCATTCGACTTTTTTCAATCTCGCGTAAAAGAAACCATCCCCGTTATGTTCACCCGGGAGCAGTTGCAGAGTTTTCTGCTTTTCATCAATAGGTATCAGACTAGCACTCGATTGCTGTTTTAGAAAAGACTCAATTTGAGTTTGGTTTTCCTGGCTTAGAATAGAGCAGGTTGCGTAAAGCAGCTCTCCGCCGTTTTTAAGTAAAGGCCAAAGCGAATTTAGTATTTGGTTTTGCAATTGTGCGAGCTCATTAATGTCCTCAGCGCGACGCAGCCATTTAATATCAGGGTGGCGGCGTATTACGCCTGTTGCAGAACATGGGGCATCCAAAAGTATGCGGTCAAACTGCTCGCCGTCCCACCAGTCACCAGTTGCAGCAACATCGGCGCAATGAACTATGGTACTTAAACCGGCGCGCTCCAGGTTTTCGTCCACTCGCTCAAGGCGTTTAGCATCAATATCAATAGCCTGAACCGGTTGTTCAAAGTCGTTTCGCTCTAGCAAATGTAGCAGTTTGCCTCCCGGAGCGGCGCAACAATCGAGTGCGCGGTGGGACGCTTTTACGTTCAGGTAATCCGCAGCCAGCTGCGCCGAGCGGTCCTGCACCGATGCGTGGCCCCGGTCAAATCCCGGAAGCCTTTCAACCGGAACAGGTGAATGCAGCCGAATAGCATCGTCAGCCAGAGTGTCGCCTTCGGCAGCAATACCACTGTCTTCCAGTTGTCTTAAATAGTCATCGCGATTGAAAAAACGACGGTTCACGCGTAACCACATGGGTGGGTGTGCGTTGTTCTCTAAAAGAATGTTGCTGGCTTGTTGTGGGTGGTCTGCCTGAATCGCATCAAACAACCAGCGCGGATGATTTTGCATCGCGTCAACAGGAAGATCGCGCTGCTGTGACTCATCTGCGATTGGTGCTTCGCGCAGTAATTGGCGCAGTATACCGTTTACCAGGCCTTTGTGATTACGTTTGCCCAGAATACGCGCCGCTTCTACTGTGGCGCTAACGGCAGCGTGGTCTTTAATACGAAGACAATAAAGCTGATAGGCACCTACCAGTAGCAAGTAGTGCAATACTTTAAGCTTACCTTTAAGTGGCTTATCCAGTTTAGCGCCAACCAGCTTGTTAAGGCTGGGCAGAACCCTTAAAACACCATAGCTAATTGCACTGGCAAGACGTTTGTCCGCGTCGGAGAGCTTGCCGGTGGCGTGGGGTAAGGCGGCGGAAAGCGATTCGCCTTTCTCTAATACATGAAAGAGGGCGGTTGCAGCGGCGGCCCGGCTATTTGCTCCCTGGCCACTGCTTTCTGATTGTTTTGGCTGGCTCATTGTAATTCCAGTCCCGGGCTAAAGACATTGCTATAGCCGTTAACCAATGTACTGGCTGGCTGAGCCTTTTTCCCCGGCATCTGCGCCTGAGTGATACGTAAAATACCGTCCCCGGTCACTATGTCGATACCTTCGTGGGTGCTATTAATAATCGTGCCCGGGCCTTTATTGCTGGCACCCTGAATAAGTTCAGCTGCGTGAATTTTTACTGTGTTCTGTCCGGCTTTTAAATGTTCTGACTGGCACCAGCTCATTGGCCAGGGGTTAAACGCTCGTACGCAGCGTTCGATAAAGGCCGCCGGTTGTGTCCAGTCTATTTTACCTTCCTGCTTGGTCAGCTTTTTCGCATAAGTGGCATTGGCGTCACTTTGCGGCTTAGCCTGGCTCTGATAGCCGTCGAGATCTTGCAATACTTTAGTTAACGCCTCAGGCCCCAGGCTTTCAAGCTTGTGATAAAGCGAAGCCGAGGTTTCGTCCGGACTGATGGCGCAGCGCTCTTCGTGCAGCACCGGACCGGTATCCAGGCCGGCTTCCATTTGCATAATGCAGACACCGGATTCTAAGTCGCCAGCCCATATCGCGCGTTGAATTGGAGCGGCACCTCGCCAGCGGGGTAACAAAGAACCGTGCACGTTCAGGCAGCCTTTCGTAGGAATATCTAATACTGCCTGCGGAAGCAGTAAGCCGTAAGCCACCACAACCATGACGTCAGGTTTTAGCTCGGCTAGTGCAGTCTGATCCTCTTCTGATTTTAGGGACTCGGGCTGATAAACAGGAAGCTGATGTTCGAACGCAAGCTTCTTAACTGCACTGGGTTGTGGCTTTTTGCCTCGTCCTGCAGGCCTGTCGGGCTGGGTATAAACACCCACTACCTGATGAGATCCATCAAGCAGTTGCTGTAAGTGTTGCGCTGCAAAGTCCGGAGTACCGGCAAAGACAATTCGCATTATTGTGCTTCCGCCGCTTGCTTCTCGGCTAAACGTTGCTCTTTCTCAAGCTTTTTGCGAATACGCTCGCGTTTCAGCGGCGATAAATAATCAACAAAGAGTTTACCGTCTAAGTGGTCAATCTCATGCTGAATACAAATGGCCAGTAGCCCTTCAGCAGAACGACTGAAACGCTCACCGTTTTTATCCAGTGCCGTAACGGTAATTTTCTCAGCGCGTTCAACTTTGGCGTAAACGCCGGGAAACGACAGACAGCCTTCATCGTTCTTAAAGTGGCCTTCTGCTTCGGTAATTTCCGGGTTAATGAACACCAGCGGTTCGTTTTGATCTTCGCTGCAATCAGAAACAAACAGCCGTCTGTGCACGTCAACCTGAGTTGCCGCAAGGCCTACGCCTTGTTCTTCGTACATGGTTTCAAACATATCGTCGATAACCGAGCGGATATTGTCATCTACCTTTTCAATCTTCTGTGCGACTTTGCGCAAACGTTCGTCCGGATATTGCAGAACCGTCATTTTTGCCATTAGAACCTCCAATTCTTCATCTACCCTTAGTTTACCTTAAATTGGTAGGTCAAGGACAGTCTGTGAACACACAGGAACTATGTGTATTAATGGGGATGACACGCGCATCAAACAAGGTACAGAAAGCTGCTCGGGAATGTACCAGCTGGGATGCCATTTTTGAACGATGGGGGCAATCGCTAAAACCGGTCGAGGCGCGTTGGTTAAATGCAGCTGAAAATTGGTGTCGTAGTGACTATCAGGGCGTTATTTCTTACTTTAGTGAAGATTATCCAACTGCGTTAAAAGCCATAGCTAATCCGCCCTGGTTACTTTATTACCGGGGTCGTAAAGAGCTTTTGCAAGGAGTTAGTGTGGCTATTGTTGGCAGCCGCAAAGCCACTCACAGTGGTTTACAAATTGCTGACTGGTTTAGCGAGCGCTTAGTTGCGGCGGGTGTTGTGGTGGTTAGCGGTCTGGCGATGGGCATTGACGCTCAAGCACATAAAACCGCAGCCGATAAAGGAAAAACCATAGCGGTTTTAGGTACTGGTATCGACCAGTACTACCCCAGAAGAAACAAAGCCTTACAGGACTTTATTGCACATCAGGGGTTGCTGATTTCCGAATTTCCGCCCGGGCAAACCGCGCGAATCGATCATTTTCCCCGCCGTAACCGTATTATTAGTGGTATCAGTCAGGCCGTGGTGGTGGTTGAAGCGGCGCGCAAAAGCGGTTCGCTTTCAACGGCAATACACGCTTTGAACGAAGGGCGTGAAGTTGGAGCTGTTCCGGGATCGGTGTTGTTGCCTGAGCATCAGGGCTGCCACTGGTTAATTCAACAGGGCGCTAAGTTAATTAATACGCCGCAGGACATTCTTGACTGGTTCTCGGTTGACGATACTGAGGTTGCCATAGAAGGTGATACCGAATGTCGCGATGAAAGCTTGGCAAACAATCGATTGTTCGCTAGTCTGAGTTCAGAGCCACGAACAATTGATGACATGGTACAATTGTCCGGACTCGAGGTTGCTGAAGTCATGGAGAAAGTAGTGTTACTCGAATTAGAAGGGCTAGTGGCAGCCGTACCAGGCGGTTATATCAAAGTGGGGAGGCGCTAAAGTATGTTTGATATCCTCATGTACTTGTTTGAAAACTACATTCATTCGGAAATGGAAGTTGTAGTTGATCACGATGAGTTAACCAATGAACTTACCCGGGCTGGTTTCCGTCACCAGGAAATCCAGAAGGCTTTGGCGTGGTTAGAACGCCTGGCCGATTTGCAGCAAATGGAAACCAAGTCTTATCTGGATGTTGCTCCGCAGCAGTCTACCCGTATTTATACCGCGGCAGAGATGACTCGTTTGGACAGCCAGAGCCGGGGTTTTCTGATGTACCTGGAAAACCTGGGTGTGCTTGATTTTGCTACACGAGAAGTAGTCATTGACCGTGTGATGGAACTGGAAACGCCGAACTTTACTCTGGATGACCTGAAATGGGTTGTACTCATGGTGCTGTTTAATGTTCCGGGCCAGGAAGCTGCGTACGACCAAATGGAAGGTTTGCTGTTTGAGGAAGCTGAAGGACCCCTGCATTAATGTCATCAGATGAGCGCTGCCCCCGTTGTGAGCGACCACTGGTTATTAAACATGTTGGGCATAACAGCTTTTTAGGCTGTACCGGTTACCCGGACTGCGATTATAAACGAGGCCTTCGGGAGCAATCTGAAATTGAGCCCGAAGATCTCGGTGTTCCTTGTCCTGAGTGTGGCCAGGAACTGCAGTTAAAGAGTGGTCGTTATGGCTTATTTGTTGGCTGTAGCGGTTTTCCTGAATGCGAGTTCGTTACTGAACCTAACGTTGAGGAAGAAGAGACGATTCGCTGCCCGGAATGCGGCAAAGGCCAGTTACACCAAAAAACATCGCGGCGCGGTACCGTATTCTACGCTTGCGACCAATACCCGAAATGTGAATTTACCGTGAATCAGCCTCCGGTCGATGAAACCTGTCCCAAATGCCGGTACCCACTGCTGGTGAAAAAGAAAACCGCCGCCGGAATTCGCAAAGTCTGCCCGCAAAAGCAATGCGACTATAAGTCGGACGCGTTATAATCCGACTCATTGAGTTGAGGAGTGATTATGGCAGATACATGGGAAGCAGCGCACAGCGCTATAAAAACGGGCATTATTGCCTATCCGACAGAGGCGGTATTTGGACTGGGATGCGACCCCCGCAATGAGGTTGCTGTTCAGAGGCTATTAAGCCTGAAACAGCGACCTGCCGAGAAAGGTCTTATATTAATTGCCGCCGATTACAGTCAGTTACTTCCCTATGTTGAAGACTCCGCTATTGCGCAGGACAAACGATTCAGCGTTTTGTCACATTGGCCGGGGCCGGTTACATTGATTCTGCCGGTAAGAAAGGGCGTATCAACCTTATTGACGGGCGGCCGCAATACCATTGCTGTGCGAGTGACTGCACATGAACCTGCCAGAGCGTTGTGCCGCGAACTGGGCCACGCGTTAGTCTCTACCAGCGCCAATTTAACCGGGCAGGAACCCGCCCGAACTGCGGCAGAAGTTCGTCAGCAATTTGGTGACAGTGTGGACTGGATAATGGATGAAAGCACCGGTGGAGCTGCGAACCCGACTCGAATCATAAACCCATTAAATAATCAGGTTCTCAGAGACGATGCATAATGATTACTTGAAGCAGGTAAAAAGCTACCTGATGTCGTTGCAGGATGCTATTTGTCAGCAGTTGGCGCAGGCGGACGGTGAGCAGATCTTTCAGGAAGACAGCTGGGACCGGCCGGGAGGCGGAGGTGGTCGCTCGAGGATCATAAAAAACGGTGCGGTTTTTGAACAGGGTGGTGTGGGCTTTTCGCACGTGTACGGTGAGAAAATGCCTGCCTCGGCAACGGCACACCGACCAGAGCTGGAAGGTCGCGACTTCAATGCCTGTGGTGTTTCTCTGGTAATGCACCCGGAAAATCCTATGGTACCGACGGTCCATATGAATGTGCGTTTTTTTATTGCGCAAAAAGAAGGTGAAGAACCGGTTTGGTGGTTTGGCGGTGGCTTCGATTTAACGCCGTTTTATCCTTTTGATCAAGACATTATTGAATGGCATCAACAGGCGAAAAACGCGCTCGATAGCGTCGATGAAAAGCTCTATCCGGAGTATAAAGCCTGGTGCGACGATTACTTTTTCCTTAAGCATCGCGACGAAGCGCGCGGTGTAGGTGGTATATTTTTTGATGACCTTAACGACCGTTCATTTGACGAGAGCTTTTCGGTGATAAAAGCGGTCGGTGATGCTTTCACCAAAGCTTATTTGCCTATTGTCGAACGCCGCAAAAACCTGGCTTATACTCAGCAACAAAGAGACTTCCAGTTATATCGCCGCGGGCGTTATGTGGAATTTAATCTGGTCTGGGATAGGGGAACTTTGTTTGGTCTGCAAACCGGTGGCAGAACGGAGTCTATTTTAATGTCGATGCCGCCGCTGGCGCGTTGGGAATACGACTGGCAAGCTCAGCCGGGCTCTGCGGAAGAGCAGCTTACCGAGTATTATTTAAAACCCAGAGACTGGCTGTCAGTATGAAATCCGTGACCAGCCTGGGCGTATTCGGGAATCCCATAGCGCATAGCCTGTCTCCGCGTATTCATGCGTTGTTTGCGCAGACTCGGCAAGACTCAATTAACTATCAACGCTATTTATCCACGCCTGGGCATTTTCCCCTACGGGTTGCTGAATTTTTCCGCCATGGCGGGCAGGGTGCCAATGTCACCTTGCCATTCAAACAGCAGGCTGCATCCTTGGTTACTAAACTGTCCGATCGTGCGCGGTTAGCGGGGGCGGTGAACACCTTAATTCCTTATGGCAATGGTCAGCTACTAGGTGATAATACTGATGGCGAAGGTTTAATTATTGACCTTAAAAATAAAGGCCTTGAAGTAAGTGAGCACTCACTTGTTGTTTTTGGTGCCGGAGGCTCCGCGCGGGGAATAATACCTCTTCTGCTGGAGCAAAACCCGCGATGTCTGTATTTGGTTAATCGAACGGCAAAGAAAGCTGAAATACTTAAATCTCAGCTAGAGACACTGGGGCTGGTTGCAGCGAACCGAATTCAGGTACGTTCCTCTGCGTCTGAAATTGACGAACCCATAGATCTGTTAATTAACGCCACCAGCAGCAGTTTGAATGGACAGCGTTTAACGCTCCCTCCGCTGCTATCCGAAAATGCCTCTGGCTATGACTTAATGTATGCCGACCAACCAACGGTATTTATGGAGCAACTGACGCAGGCCGGCTGTAAAAATGTCAGCGATGGATTTGGCATGTTGATTGAGCAGGCAGCGTCCTCTTACCAACTTTGGATGGGAGGCGAACGCCCCGATACTGCATTTGTTATGGCTGAAATGCGAACTCCTAGTTGATTGATTGAAAAGGGGTTTTCTTTGCTTTTTATAAGTAAAGAAAAATGAGGAACAAAAGGTTATAAAAAAACTGAATTTGTCAGTAGATCATTGCTGATTTTATGGTAATCTGTCTGACCTGCTTTTGAGGCATTTCCTTCCATTTAAGGACAAGAGCAGAATAGTTTCCACAGTGAAACATAATAATAAAAAGTACTAGGTATTTCGGGAAACCTGCCGTTTTAAATCCCATACTATCAATAACTTAAGTAAATTTTGGACACGGGGAAATTTAAACTTCCGGCTGTGGCATGAACCGTTGTTAACAGAGTTATTAACAGGTTATGCACACTCTGTTCAGTGGCCTGAATTGCCGTTCTGTGGCATCCTATAGGTAACGCTTAATTTAGGTTCTTAACTATGGCCACATCTGTTCCAGAAAATCCTTTTATCCTTGTCGATGGTTCTTCTTATTTGTTTCGCGCTTTTCATGCGCCGCCGCATTTAACCAACTCAAAAGGTGAACCGACCGGAGCTATTTATGGCGTCGTTAATATGCTTCGAAGCCTGTTAAAGCGCTATAAACCCAGCCATATGGCGGTAGTTTTTGATGCCAAAGGCAAAACCTTTCGTAGCGACATTTACCAGGACTACAAAGCAAACCGTCCACCTATGCCAGACGATTTGCGAAGTCAGATCAAACCTTTGCATGACATTGTCCAGGCTATGGGTTTACCGCTGCTTTGCATTGACGATGTTGAAGCCGATGATGTTATTGGCACGCTGGCGCGGCAGGCCGGCGACAAAGGTCGCTTTACGCTGATTAGTACCGGCGATAAAGACATGGCTCAGCTGGTCAATGAACATGTCATGCTCATTAACACCATGACCGATACTTTAATGGACCCTGAAGGGGTTGAGAAAAAGTTCGGGGTTAAACCGAATCAGATTATCGATTATTTAGCGCTTATGGGTGACAGCTCGGACAACATTCCCGGGCTGCCCAAAGTGGGCGAAAAGACGGCACAGGCTCTGCTGCAAAGTATTCCCAGCATTGACGCTATTTACGAAAATGTGGATGCAGTAACTGAGCTTTCTTTCCGTGGCGCGAAGTCTATGCCGGCTAAGCTTAATGAATATAAAGAACAGCTGCTGATGTCGCGTGAGCTGGCAACGATAAAGCTCGATGTGGCAATGGATTTACAACCGGAAGAGTTGAAAATACAGACGGCAGACAGCGAAAAACTGCAGGAGCTCTACAGTCGTTGTGAATTCCGCCGGTGGCTTGGTGAGCTAATGGAAACTGGAGCGGCAACGGATCAGGCTCTGGGCGAAACCGATGGCGAAAAACCGACCAGCGATATCAACAGAGACGCGTACCGTGTATTGATGACTGAAAAAGACGTCAGCGATTACATAACGCAACTGAAAAAATGCGATTACTTTGCCTTTGATACCGAAACAACCAGCCTTAATTATATGGAGGCTGAACTGGTTGGAGTGTCTTTAGCAATGGCGCTGGGCGAGGCTGTGTATATACCTGTCGGGCATGATTATATGGAAGCGCCGGAGCAGGTGGGCCGGGACTGGTTACTGGAGCAGTTAAAGCCTTTACTGGAAGCTGAAAAGCCGCAAAAAGTGGGGCAAAACCTGAAATACGACTCGCATATTCTGCGTCGCTATAAAATTCGCCTGGCGGGAATTTTAAATGACACCATGCTTGCCTCCTACGTGTTTAACAGCGTTGGATCGCGACACGATATGGATACCTTAAGCCTTCATTACCTGAACCATAAAACCATTAGTTTTGAAGACATTGCAGGTAAGGGTGCGAAGCAACTAACGTTTAATCAGATTGCTTTAGAGCAGGCCGGGCCCTACGCGGCTGAAGATGCCGACATTACCTACCGATTGCATGATGTGCTCTGGAATAAAGTAAAAGAAACAGGCAGCGAGCTGCAAAGTGTTCTTACCGACATTGAAGTGCCGTTAGTGCCTGTCTTGTGCGATATGGAACAGTACGGCGTGCGTATTGACGCAAACTTGCTGGGTAAGCAAAGCCAGGAAATTGCGGAAAAGCTTGATGCGCTGGAGAAAAAGGCGTTTGAGATTGCAGGCGAGGAGTTCAACCTGGGCTCGCCGAAACAACTGCAACGCATATTCTTTGAAAAGCTTGAGTTGCCAATTGTGAAGAAAACACCAAAAGGCGCGCCGTCAACGGCTGAGGAAGTTTTGCACGAGCTGGCTCATGACTACCCCTTGCCGGATGTGATCCTGCAGCACCGTGGCTTGTCGAAGCTCAAATCAACCTATACCGACAAGTTACCTAAGATGATTAACCCCGATACGGGACGAGTACACACCTCGTATCAGCAGGCGGTTACTGCAACCGGGCGCTTGTCCTCAACAGACCCTAACCTGCAGAATATCCCTATCCGTACCGCTGAAGGGCGCAGAGTGCGTCAGGCTTTTATTCCCGAGCAAGGCTACAAGATTGTCGCTATTGACTACAGCCAGATTGAACTGCGTATTATGGCCCACTTGTCGCAAGATGAGTCTTTGCTTAAAGCCTTTGCCGAAGGTCTGGATATTCACCGTGCGACAGCGGCCGAAGTATTTGGCTGTAAGGCTGACGAAGTCACTAATGACCAGCGGCGTCAGGCAAAAGCGGTGAACTTCGGGCTAATTTACGGTATGTCAGCCTTTGGGCTGGCGCGGCAACTGGGTATTGCCCGTCATGAAGCTCAGCACTATATGGACAAGTATTTTGAACGCTTCCCTGGAGTTTTGCGTTACATGGAAGATACTCGCAAGCAGGCAAAAGAGCAGGGCTATGTTAAAACCCTGTTTGGACGTCGTTTACCCTTGCCGGATATAAAAGCCAGTAACGGAGCCCGTAGAAAAGGGGCGGAACGTGCAGCTATCAATGCGCCAATGCAGGGCACTGCAGCGGATATCATTAAGAAAGCTATGCTGAAAGTTGCCAACTGGATTGACAGTAATAACTGTCAGGATGATGTGCGTATGCTAATGCAAGTTCACGATGAACTGGTGTTTGAAATAAAAGAGTCAAAATTAACGGATTATATTGAACAATTAACTGAAGTAATGGAAAAGGCTGCAAGCCTTGATGTGCCTTTAATAGCGGAAGCTGGTAAAGGCAATAACTGGGACGAAGCTCATTAATTTTAAGAATTGTCTGAACTTTTTATAAAGGGTCTAGTCACAACAAGTGAGGGCATTAATCCTCCCTCAAAAAATTGTTCTCCCTGGATTACTTTTCGCCCGGCTTTTTAGTCGGGCTTTTTTCTGTCTATTTTTGCGGTATGCCGGCCAGACCGGAGCGGCCTCTGCGGTTAGCGAACCAAACCCCAACTAAAATGGCAAGCATTCCAAACCCTTGCTGCAACCAAAAGTCTTCGCCATCAAGTATCCCCAATATAAGAGCGACAATGGGAATGAGGTAGGTGACCGAACTGGTAAAAACGGTATTGGTGAGCTGCACGACATGGTTAAAAATAACCAAGGCGCCTGCCGTTCCTGCAATACCCAGAGCCAGAACAGAAAGCAGCGACAACATTGCGCCTGGCTGCTGAACCTGAGTAATAAACTCCGTTCCTGCAAACAAGTAGATTGTTGCCGGAACGGCAGCCATAAGCAACGATATGCCGGTAATGGTTAACGGCGATAAGTCACTGATCTTGTGTTTAATGAGGTTCAGGTTGAGGCCATAACAAACTGTTGCGGCCAGGACTAACAAGGCGTACAGATTAAAGTCCCAGCTGCCATTAGCCGAAGCCGTAACCAGAAGCAAAGTACCAAACAAGCCAATGGCTACGCCAATAACCTGTGCTATGCGCGCTTTCTGATGAAAGAACAGCGCACCGATAACCAGTGTTGCGATAGGGGTTAACGCATTTAGAACTCCGGTAACGCCGCTTGCCAGCTGTGTTTGGGCAATGGCAAACATAAAAGCCGGAATAAGACTGCCAACCAGCCCGACACTGGCAAGCTTTAACCAATGTTTGCGGGTAATTTTATTCAGTCGGCGGGCAATGAAAGGGGCAAGTACAAGCCCTGCTGAGCTAATGCGTAGCGCGCCAACTTCCATTGGACCAAAGGCCAGTAAGCCTTTTTTTATCAGTAAAAAAGAGCTACCCCAAATTAATGCGAGTAACCCTAATAATAACCAGGCACTAAGTGGTGGCGTGTTATTCGTCGTCATACTCTTTGCTATACCACTGGTTGAGTTTCTCTTCGACTTGCTCGACACCTATGCGCTTCAATGAGGAAAAGGCTTCAACCTGGACGTCGCCGTTGAATGCAATTGCCGCTTGCTTGGCTTTCAAAACGGTTGATTTGCGTGCGCCTTGTTTGAGCTTGTCAGCCTTAGTTAATAAAGCCAGTACCGGCAGGTCGCAGTCTACAGCCCAGTAAATTAATTCCTGATCGGTTTCGCGGAAAGGGTGACGAATATCCATTAATACCACGATGCCTTTTAAACTGTCCCTTTGCTGAAGGTACTCGCTTAAAGAGCGTTGCCACTTTTCTTTGACAGCTAATGGAACCTTAGCGAATCCGTAGCCGGGTAAATCTATCAGTCGCTGACCTGTGGTAAGTTCAAAAACGTTAATTAACTGAGTCCGTCCAGGCGTTTTACTGGTGCGGGCCAACGCTTTTTGACGCGTCAGAGTGTTTAACGCACTGGATTTCCCTGCGTTAGAACGGCCGGCGAAAGCAACTTCAATGCCTGAGTCCGGCGGCAGTTTGCTGATATCTGGTGCACTGGTCACAAATTTTGCCGATGCGTAATCTAATTGCTGATCTGCCACTATTAAGGTCACTTTTATTGAAAAAACGGAACATCTACGCGCATTATGAAGTATCCGGACAGTATCTCCAATGATCATTTAGCAATTGATTCGGTTTTAATCATTTAATCCACACAAGTTTTGTGTAAAATAGCAACCTGCTTAAGGTGATTTATTGGGGCGCGTGGCGCCATCCAGAACAGAAGAGAAGCAAACATGAAAAAATTCGCAATCTTTTTGGGACTTTTCTTCGGTACCGCCGGTATCGCAGTAGCACAAAGCGGCAACGCTGAAGCCGGAAAAGAGAAATCGCAAGTTTGTGCGGCTTGCCATGGGCCCAATGGTGAATCTCCGACCGATATGTATCCGCATTTGGCCGGTCAGCACGAAAAATATTTGTTGAAACAGCTGAAAGATTTTAAATTGGCCTCTGAAACAGGCGGCGAAGAAGGTCGTAATAACCCGATTATGATGGGGCAGGTTGCTTCATTGTCGGAGCAAGACATGGCCGATCTTGCCGCGTTTTATGCATCGAAGGACTCACCGAAAGGCGAAACACCTAAAGATCTTATTGCCAAAGGTGAAGACTTGTTCCGCCGTGGAAACCCTGAAACCAATATGCCTTCATGTGCGGGTTGTCACGGCCCTCGTGGAAACGGTATGGGGTTAGCTGCTTTTCCTGACATTTCAGGTCAGCATGCCGCATACACCAAGTCTCAGCTAGAAATGTTCCGTAGTGGTGAGCGTGCAAACGACCCGAATGGAATGATGCAGGGCGTTACAGAGAAAATGACAGATGAAGAAATTGAGCTGCTGTCTAAGTTCTTGAGTGGCTTGTATTAAATTCGTATTTGCGAATAGGAAAGCGGCTTCGGCCGCTTTTTTTATAGCTATGAAAAATGTTATGAGCAATGTGCTTTTTTGTGCCTTGTTAACAAAAAGTAATAAAAAAGTGGTTTTTTAGATCAATAAAATCATTGAATTAATATTTGGTTCAAGTAGTCTTAACAACGCTCGGGGAGCTTCCAGACAGAAAAAAACAAAAAAAGATGTTAAAAGCCCTTGAGAAAATAATAAAAAGACTGTAAAAATACAGCTGACTCGACACAAAAAAATAACAAGAGGTCGAGAGGTTATCGAAAAGTCAGATGTTATCTTATTTCTCGATAATCCAGGGAGTAAAGCCAACAGGCTCGCGGTTGCTCCACTTAAATAATAACAATAATAAAAAGCAGACAGGTTACGGAAAACCGCAATAAAAACTCGGAAACAGTGACAACCATTCTCATAGTTGCAGTGCGCTGCCAATTTTATGGGAGAATCAGGCGATGTGAAAGCATCGCCTTTTTTCTTGCCTAAAAATCATCTCAGACTTGTAATTCGTTGCTCCCCACTGACGTAATCCACGTTATTGCGTTACAATAGACCACATTAGTTGTTATTCAGGAGCGACCATGACTCGCCAGAAAAAGACACGTAAGGCCGGACCATTGGCACAGCCTAAAACTCCGAGAGATGCACGCGCAACAGATGCGGCATCCAAGGGCAAGAAAAAAGGAAAGGGACAAGCGCCTGGTCAGCGACATTCATCGGCTAAAGTTCTGCAGCAAAGCAAAACAAAAGGGGATGAGAAAGATCCCCGGCACGGAAGTCGTCGTAAAATAGCTTTGGTGATGACACCTGAACAGGAGCTGAAGCAGTTGCAGGAAGATACCAAACTGCAGCTACTGGCTGAACGCTTTGAAAACGATGAGTCTCTGACAGCAGAAGAGCAAAGCTACCTGGACGAAAAATCTGAGCGTTACGAGCAGCTGATTGCCAAACTGGGTTATGAACTCGATGAAGAATGGGACGACGAGGAGAGCTAATGTCCAGCGAACTCTATTGGATTATCGCCATTGTAGGCATAGCGATTATTGTCGCTCTGGGTTGGTACGCAGCCACTTTGGTGCTGCGTTTACGCACTCAGACTCAAGTTCGCGAAGCCGCGGTGCAAAAACGCGTTGACCGTATTGATGAAAGCATTATTACCATAGCCAAAGCCATGCAGCAGGAGCAATGCCCGCTGTCTGAAGGATGCTTGAGAATTGTGGTACTGCTTGATCATCGACCTGAAGCGGTCGATTACGATTACTCTAATGACTACCCAGCAATGCACGATATGTACGAGAAAATTAAGCATATGCCAACGCATGAATCGCGTAAGAAGTTTCCTAAGAAGAAAGTGAAGGAAATGGACGACGAGCGGGAAGGCTATGAGAAGTCCATGCGCGATATTATTCTTGCTGACGTTGATAAACTATTAAAGCAATTTCCGACGGCCTGAGGAGGCGGCATGGCGTTTTTTAAAGGTGTAAAAGAAGATATAGCCAGCGTTTTTGCAAGAGACCCGGCTGCGCGCAATACCATGGAAGTGTTATTTCACTACCCCGGGCTTCATGCTACCTGGTTTCATCGCGTAAGCCATAAGCTCTGGGGCTGGAAACTGTATTGGCTTGCCCGTTTTGTCTCTAATATTTCACGCTGGCTTACCGGTATTGAGATCCATCCCGGGGCTAAAATTGGCCGCCGCTTCTTTATCGACCACGGTATGGGTGTGGTTATTGGTGAAACTGCGGAAATTGGTGACGATGTCACTCTTTACCATGGTGTCACTCTTGGTGGTACAAGCTGGCATAAAGGTAAGCGACACCCGACATTGAAAGACGGTGTGGTTATTGGTGCCGGCGCTAAAGTACTGGGTCCCATTACGGTTGGAAAGTCTGCCCGCATTGGTTCTAACGCTGTTGTTGTTCGCGACGTACCAGAATTAACAACGGTAGTAGGCATTCCGGCGCGTGTGGCTCAGTCTGGTGTTGATAAAGAAACGACTGAACGACGCAAAAAAATGGCTAAGGAATACGGTTTTGATGCTTATGCTATCTCGGCAGATAACCCCGACCCGGTGGCAACCGCAATAGGCCGGATGTTGGATCATGTGCAGGTGCTGGATAACAAAGTGTCTGACCTATGCCAGGCGGTTAATAAGCTAGGTGGCGATGTCTGCAGTGAGATCCCCGAAGTTGATATGGATGACGTCGAGTTTTTAGAAGAAAGCGAACGCGCCGCTAAACGACGCGCTCACAAAGATGATACTTCTGTATCAGATGAGCAGAACCATTAACTTTTTAAGTTAAAGCGCTCAATCAATGAATACAGCTCTTTGCTGGTATTTTGAAGTTCGTTGCTTGAGTGCTGAGTTTGTTCAGCCGTTTTCTGAGTCTCGCGAGCGGTATCAGCAATTTGAGTAATCTGTTCACTGATATGGTCTGCAACTCCGCTTTGCTCTTCGACAGCAGACGCCATTTGCGCTGACATGTCAGAAATCTCCTGAATAGCCACTGATATTTCACCCAGCGCGCTGTCCGCAAGACGAACTTTTTCCACCCCTTCAGATGCTGCCTGCTCGCCCTGTTTTGATACTTCTACAGCATTACGGGCACGATCGCGCAGTTGCTGAATAACTTTGTGAATACTTTCGGTGGACTGAGTAGTTCTTGAGGCCAGCGAGCGAACCTCGTCAGCGACCACGGAAAAGCCACGGCCATGTTCACCGGCACGAGCGGCTTCAATGGCGGCATTCAATGCTAATAAATTGGTCTGGTCTGCAATAGAAGAGATTAAATCGGCGGCTTCGCCGATAGCCCCGGTAGATTGATCAAGTTCCGCGACCGTTTTGGCTATTTCTTTTACTGCGTCATGCAACCTGATAATAACTTCACTGGCTTCTCTTGCCAGCCCGACACTTTCGTTAATGTTGGTTTTGGCTGATTCGGCTTGCTCCGCATTACGTTCTATTGTGTCGGCTACTTCCTGAATGGCGGTGGCCATTTGGTTCATCGCGGTTGCCGTCTGCTGTGTCGCTGCGGTTTGTTTATCGACATGCTGACTGCTCAGCTGCGCCTGATTGTATGTATCTTCGGTCACTTTAAGAAGACCGCCAACCGCATCTTTCATTCGGCTTAAGGCGGTTCGGTTACGCGCGCCTTCGCTAATAAGCTGCATCGCAAGCCTGGCTTCCCGGCCCTGCTTGTTGAAGTAAGTCATACCGACCAGCTCAGAGTCGAAAGCATCTGTGCGCAAAGTTAATAGCCCTTGCAGCATACGGCCAACATAGGCGCCATAAGCAAGCGTTGATACCGCCGTACCTGCTAAAGTGATAAGTGCCGCTACGGGGTCACCTAGTAAGGCTATAATGGCACTGGCTATCACACCGGGAACTATCACGGGTATTAAATCTTTACAGCCTAGCCATATACGTTTGCCAAGTGGAACGGCATGTTTACCGGCGTTAAGCCTGTCATAAACGCCTTGTGCGCGTCTTTTGAGTTCATCTGAGGTGGCAACCCGCACCGATTCGAAACCCACCGGCTTATCGTTCTCCATTATTGGCGTAACATAAGCACTGACCCAATAGTGGTCGCCATTTTTACAGCGGTTTTTAACTAAGCCCATCCAGGGTTTGCCGCGTTTAATGGTTTTCCACATATGCTCGAAAACGCTGGCCGGCATATCGGGGTGACGCAAAAGGTTGTGCGGTGAACCAATTAGTTCGTCGCGAGTATAGCCACTAATATTAACGAAGTCTTCGTTACAGTGTCTGATGACCCCTTTTAGATCGGTTGAAGATATCAACCGATAGTGGTCTGGAAAGCGGCTTTCCTTTCCTGTTACCGGACCATTATTTTTCATAAGCGCCTTAAAGTTGTTTGATTAACATCAATATTAGTAAGGTTATCGTGATTTTCTAGAAAAAGTTTAGCGAAGTAGGCATTTAGCCATAAAAAAACGCCGCTAAAAGCGACGTTTTTGAAATTCTTTGTGTAAACGTTCGATACCCGTAAGGGCAACGAAGGTTCCTTACATAGGAACTACGTTTTCAGCTTGTGGACCTTTAGGGCCTTGAGCTACGGTGAAAGAAACCTGCTGGCCTTCTGCCAGAGTTTTAAAACCGTCAGACTGAATAGCGCTGAAATGTACGAAAACGTCTGCGCCGTTTTCTTGTTCGATGAAACCGAAGCCTTTAGCTTCGTTAAAGAATTTTACTTTACCAGTAGTAGTAGACATGCTGATATTCCTCGTAGTGCATGTTGAAATCAATGTATTGCTCAAAAAACTTAGGTATTACTTGGACTTACAAAACGAGGTACAGCAAAAAGGACTTCGTAAAAAATCTCAAATCAATAGCCGAAATTTTCTCAGCGGTTTCGAGTATACGCTTAATATAACCCGAGTCAACAATACCTTGCGTTATTTTAACCAGTTACGGCTGATATGGCGAAAAGTATCGGTGCCGGACTTCTCTAACCATTCAAATGCCGCCATCTCTGAAGTAATAATTTCAACGCCGGCGTTTCGCATGCGCTCAATGGCACTGTCCTTGTCTGTAGGGCGGCGCGAGCCTACTGTGTCAGCGGGTAAGAAGACCTGATAACCCGAAGCCTGAAGCTCTATTGCTGTTTGCAAGACACAGACGTGGGTTTCCATGCCCATAATAACCACATGCTTTTTATTGTATTCAGAAAGTACGTCGCGAAAGGTGTCGTCGCGCAGCGCACTAAAGTGGGTCTTTTCAACCACTCGCGCCGCTTCAATAATATCTTGCAGGCTATCAACGGTGTAACCTAAACCTTTCGGATACTGTTCGGTAATAAGAATAGGCAAATCCAGTTGCATGGCAATTTCGCCTAGCCAGCGCATACGAGAAGTAACCACATCGCGTTGGTGGATGGCTGGCAGCAACTTCTCCTGAGCATCAACAATCAGTAGTAAAGAGTCTTTCGCAGAAAGTAGCATGATGTATTCCTGTTGGTACTAAGTGATAACAGATACTAACTCTAGCTGATTAACACTACCATCAGCAAAAAGTCTAAACTGAGTTAATAAATTTGGTTAATAATTATGCGTGAAATTTGCAGTTAAGGCGGTCAATGGCTACAATCCCCGCCTTTCCAAATGCAGATGCACATCCAAACAGTAAACAAAAGGTGACACCATGGCTCCGGTATTGATTCTAATGGGTTCCCAGTCCGATTGGCCGGTAATGCAAAAAGCGGCAGAAATGCTCGAGTCTCTGGGCATTAAATGGCAGGCTAAAGTGGTATCTGCACACCGCACGCCGGACTTACTTAAATCCACCATGGAACAAGCGGAACAAGATGGTGTACCTGTGGTTATTGCGGGAGCCGGTGGTGCTGCTCATTTACCGGGTATGCTGGCGGCTTATACGGCCATACCGGTGTTTGGTGTGCCAGTTCCGAGCAAGCAGTTAAAAGGTTTAGACAGCTTGTTGTCCATTGTGCAAATGCCTAAGGGTGTGGCTGTTGGTACTCTGGCTATTGGCGATGCCGGAGCGGCAAACGCAGGCTTACTAGCGGCACAGGTTATTGGCAGCTTTGACAGCGATGTGCGCAAACGAGTACACGAATTCCGCACAGCGCAAAAAGAAAAAGTGATGGCTAACTCAGACCTGGAACTACCAAAATGAAAATTCTGATCCTTGGTAACGGCCAGTTAGGGCAAATGCTGGGTAAAGCGGTTATTCAGCAGGGTCATGAATGCGTTTTATACAGCGACAGACAAGATCAGGTCATGGCATTGGGTAGCCAGCAGCCGTTATCGATTACGTTAGCGGAAGCGAATGAATGGGCTGATGTCACTACCTGGGAACACGAGCACTTAGGTGAAGAGTTGGTGGCTAAAGCTGCCGACAAGTTTCTGTTGCAACCTGAACGCTTTAATCAACTGGTTGACCGTCGTTCTCAAAAAGCCCTGTGCGATGAGCTGGATATACCAACATCGGCCTGGAAGGCATACGAAAACGCAGCTGAGTTAAGCGCTATTTTAAACGCCTGCGACCATGCAGTTGTCATTAAATCGGCAAAAGGCGGTTACGATGGCAAGGGCCAGTGGCGCTGGCGCCCGGGTGACGACATTGCGACCGTTGCAGAAGACGCCGGACAGCGTCCGGGTATTGTTGAAGATATGATCGATTTTACCGATGAAGTGTCGGTTGTCGGTGCGCGTTCACATAAAGGTGAGCAGCGCTGCTTCCCACTGACGTTGAACGTGCATACCCAAGGCATTTTGTCGTATAGCCTGGCGGGTGCTGAGCACTTTTCTAAAGAACTGGAAGCCTTAGCCAAAGAACACCACCAGAAACTGACGAATGCGCTGGACTACGTCGGTGTATTAGCCATTGAGTTCTTTGTAGTCGGTGAAGGAGACAACCAACACTTGCTGGTGAACGAAGTGGCGCCGCGGGTTCATAACTCCGGTCACTGGACCATGAGCGGTGCTAACTGCGATCAGTTTAATTTGCATATACGTGCTATTACCGGCTTGCCATTACCGGACTTGCTGATTGCGCCAACGCTAATGGTTAATGTAATTGGTGTTGCCGGAATCCCTGAAGCCTTGTGGGAAGCCGCCGCTGCCGACTGTCACTGGTACGGTAAAGAGGCACGTCCCGGGCGTAAAGTGGGTCACGTGAACATTATGATTGACTCGTTTGAACGGGGCGAGAATCTGGCCAGCAGCTGGGCGGAAAAGCTGCAACTGCTGGCTGGCTAAACTTTTTAGAGCGGTCACAATTCTGTGAATGAGCGGCTAGAACCGCTCATTCAGCCATTTCTGCATATCCTGAACCTGCTCCATACACAGTGAATGTGGCATTGGGTAGGTCTGATATGTCACTGTAAAACCTTTCTCTTTTAATGCCGCGCAGGCTTTTTGTCCCAGAACTTCCGGCACAACCGGGTCCTGTGTGCCGTGCTGAACCAAAATAGGCAGTTGCGCGTTGGCTTCATTTACCTCAATGTCACCCGCGGTGGCAAAATAAGTGGAATGCGCCATTAAACCGGCCAGTGGTTTAGGGTAAGTCAAAGCTGCTTCATAACCCACTGCGCCACCTTGTGAAAACCCGGCAATAATAATGCGCTTACTGTCGATGCCCTGAGCAACTTGTTCGTCGATCATAGCGTGCACTTTCGCTACTGACTCGCGCAACTGCTGGCTGTCAATTTGGCGGTCAATGCTCATGTCGGTAATGTCATACCAGGCTGGCATGACCATGCCCTGGTTTATGGTGACCGGCATTTGCGGAGCGTGCGGAAATAAAAAGCGAATCTGCGCGTTATTAATTTTTATGTGTTCTGTCATGGGTACAAAGTCGTTACCCGACGCACCTAAGCCGTGAAGCCAAATAATAACCGCATCGGCGTTACCCGCAGGCTCATGTTTAATAACTTCCAGAGACATTACTGATTCCCTATAGCTGCGGCCGGGTACGAACCCAGCCAGTGAATGTTGTTCATTTTCGCCAGTTCCTGCAAAGCGGCTGCTATACCTGGCTCGCTGAGGTGCCCGTCAAAATCAATAAAGAAATGATAGTCACCAAACTGACTTCCCGCCGGTCTTGAAACAATGGAGGTTAAGTTAATTTGCTGTTTTGCAAAAACCTGTAAGCTGTCGACCAATAAGCCCGGGTGATCGTTGTCGTCAATGAGCAGCAAACTGCTTTTCCAATGCGTACTTTTATCAAATTCCGGCGTTTCAGATGTTGCGGATAATACCACGAAGCGCGTTTCGTTACGTGGGTTGTCAGCGATGTTGCTGTTCAGAATCTGTAATGAAGCGGGGCAGCTTACGTGCTTGGGAACCACCGCCGCAGATGGCTTTTCGGTGGCCAGCAACGCATCGAGCGACAACGCATTACTCGCAGTGTGTATAACCGGAAGCCCCAATCCATTCAGATACTGATTGCATTGACCGGCGGCTACGAACTGTGCCCATATTTGCTGCGGTTCAGCACTGTTGGCCAGGCACTGAAAACCAACCGGAATGCGAATTTCCGCCTGAATATGTAGTGGGCGCTGAACCAGGTAGTCCACAACAGGAGAGACAAAGCCCTCGGTTAAATTTTCAATAGGCACAACTGCAGCGTCGCAGTCATTACCAATTGCGTCCAGACAACTCACCAGACTGTCCAGTAACTGAATTTGGTGTTGCCTTTCGGGTTGATAAAGCCCTGCCGCAACCTCGGAAAAGGTGCCGGCAGGGCCCAGTGTCGCTATTCTCATTTCTTATACTGCTCAAACCACGCCAGCGCGTGTTCAATTTTGGCTATCATATTAGAAGGGCGAGCCGTAACACCGTGAAAAGCGCCTGGAACACGTACCATAGCGGTGTCGACTTTTTGCAGCTTCAACGCCTGATAGAACTGCTCGGTTTCCGATATTGGCGTACGGCGGTCTTCTTCACCAGTGAACAACAATACCGGTGTTTCAACGTCACCCACCATAGACAGCGGGGAGCGTTGCCAGTAATGCTCCAGTTCTTCCCATGGCATACCCGGGAACTGGTTTGTAATTTGACCAATAGAGCTATCAGCTGTCAGTACTTTACTCACCCAGTTAATAACGGGGTTAGTGGCTGCCGCGGCGTTAAAGCGATTGGTCAGTCCGACTGCATAGGCTGTGGCGATACCGCCTGCCGAGCCGCCGGCAATAAACAGGTTGTCTGAGTCGGCAATGCCTTTATCAATGAGTAAATCAATGCCGCTCATGTGGTCAGCAAAGTCATAAGGTGACGAGTAGTTGCCGTCCAGCAGCATGGCAAAGTCTTTACCGTATGAAGTACTGCCGCGATGGTTTACATAAAGCACCACATAGCCTTCGGCTGCATAGCGCTGGTGTTCTGCGGCAAAATGCGGACCGTAAGACAGGTGAGGACCGCCGTGTATTTCTAACAGTAACGGGTACTCTTTGTTTTCATCGTAGTTTGGCGGAGTAATGTACCAGCCATGAATCTCCTTGCCGTCATAGCGCGACTCATAGCGAATCTCGTGAACTTCACCCAGCTCACGGTGACCTAGCAGGTCTTCATTAAGCTGAGTAAACTGAACCGCTTCGCCATCTTGTGGCTGATAACCGACATCGGCGGGGCGATATTCAGACCCTTTTGTGTAGGCAATAGCACCGGTTTTTGAGGCCGTAAAAGAGCCCATGGTATAAGGACGGCTGACGTAAACACCGGAAACATCATCCACCCGATTCGTCAGCTCATTGCTCAAGGTGACATCAGCAACTACGGTTTTGCCCTGATCGGCGTATGAAACCGCAAGCGACTCATTGCCTGTCCATTGTGGCGAGCTGAAAGAACGATCGAAGTCAGCCTGTAACTCTGTTTCCGACCTCTCACTCCAGTCCATTATCCATAATTGTGACTTATGGTAAGGCACCGGCTCGTTAGAGCTGTGTAAGTAAGCTAAATGTTCGCCGTCTGGTGAGAACTGTGGTGATGACTCGCGGCCGGGTTTGTTAGTTACCTGAGTCACTTCTTTTGAACTCAGGCTTACGCTGTAAAGGTCACTTTCATTCACCTGATAGGCCCAGTCTTCAGAGCGGTTGCCAGAAAAAATCAAATGCTTATCGTCGGCTGCCCAGGTAAGTGGGCCGCCATGTCGGTAAGGGCCGTCGGTTAACTGGCGCGCGCTACCGCCGTCTGCAGGTACGACAAAAATTTGTGTGTGCGCAGGCTCTAAAACGCCGGTGCCGTCGCGTTGATAATAGGCTTCCTGAACAATAATGGGAGAGTCAGACCACTTAGCGCCTTTAGGTTTTGTTGGCTTTTTCACACTTTTAGCAAAAGGCGTAGGCTCGGCTTTAACCGACATAGTAAAAGCCAGTTGGGTGTCGTCGTTAGACCAGCTAATACTGCCGGGGCTTTCGCTTACGTGAGTGACTTTGGCGGTGCGTTGCTCTTTAATCCAGTGCACATGAATTTGGTTTTTTTCAGAACGGTTAGAGGCAAAGGCAAGGCGAGTACCGTCATTCGACCAGGCGAGGCTGCCGTAGTTAAACTGATCGTCAAAAATCGGTAAATGTTGACCGGTTTCGGTATCAATTAGCCATAATGAGCGCCGGGTATTGTCTTTCATGTCGTCAAAACTGTTGCGGATATACGCAATGTATTTGCCGTCGGGTGAAATACTGACCTGATTAGCGTATTCAAGCTGGAAAATATCGTCCGCCTGGAATGTTTCTTGTGATAAGGCTGGAACGGAAGTGAAAAGTAGCGCTAAGCTACCGGCAATGACTGAGTGCTTTAACCACATTGTTATTCTCCTTTTGGGTTATGGCTTTACGTTACTCAAGCTTGCGGAGCGATGCAAAGAGTTCCGTTCAAGTTGTTGGAAAATACGGTAAACTGAAGGCCTTTTCCAAAGGCTGGACGAAAATTAAAAAGGAAACCCCATGCATTACCGGCAAACTCGCGCTGAGATTTCTTCCTCCGCTATACAGCACAACGCTAAGTGGGTACGTCGTAAAATGGCGGGTGGAAAACTTCTGGGTGTAGTGAAAGCTGACGGTTACGGACACGGTGTAGCTCCCGCCGTTCAGGCGTTGACAGAGTTGGTTGATGGTATGGCTGCGGGTTTTATGGAAGAGGCCTTGGCGGTGCGGGAAAGCGGTTATAAAGGGCCCTTGGTAATACTGGAGGGCTGCTTCTCAGCTACTGAACTGAACCTGTGTTGTGAACATCAGCTGAGCCCGGTGGTGCATTGCGAACAGCAACTTGAGAGTATTGAGCAAGCGCAGTTGACTAGCCCTTTGTGGGTCTGGTTAAAAGTGGACACCGGTATGCACCGGCTTGGCTGGTCTGAAGAGCAGGCTCCGCAAGCATTAAAGCGCCTGCGTGCGAGCAAGAATGTCGCCGGTGTGACCTTAATGTCGCACTTAGCCAACGCCGATGCCGAGCATCGTTTAAACGCCCGTCAAAAACAGCAGTTCTGCCAGTTGTCGGAAACCCTTAAAGACTATCAGGCACGGAGCTTCCACAACTCAGCCGGACTTTTAAACCCGGATACTCAGTGGTCACTTCAGGATAATGACTGGGCCAGAGCGGGTTTACTGCTTTATGGTGTGAATCCGTCTACGGTGACTGAAGTGCAGGCAGAACTGAAGCCTGCAATGCGCTTAGTTGCTCCGGTTATTGCATTGCACCAGCTGGAAAAAGGCGAGTCGGTAGGTTACGGCAGCGGCTGGAGTGCCGATAAACCCAGTGTTATAGCGACAGTTGCTATGGGTTACGCTGACGGTTACCCAAGGCAGGCGGAAAATGGCACACCGGCAATGGTTCGTGGAAAGCGTGTGGGTTTGGCCGGACGAGTCTCTATGGACATGCTGACGATTGATGTTACCGGTATTGAAAATCTGCAGTTAGGCGATGATGTCGAGCTTTGGGGCCCTAATATTGACGTGCGAGAAGTCGCCGCCTGTGCTGATACTATTTCCTGGCACTTGCTGACCGGCGTTAGCGGCCGGGTTCCCAGAGTACTTGTATAGGTTTTTCGTTCATTAGCCATACAAAAAGTATGGCATTTATTAGTATTTATCCTACAAGTTTTACATCGGCACCCCTGATCTTTGTCAACAAAAGCGTATACTTGAGACAAACCTTAATTAAGGGTGCTTGCTATGTTTGAAAGTTTTGACGCACTGTTTTTAGCGCGCTTCCAGTTCGCGTTTACCATCGCGTTTCACATTATTTTTCCTGCCTTTACTATCGGGGTTGCTAGTTACCTGGCGGTTCTCGAAGGCCTGTACCTCAAAACCCGCAACCCGGTTTACCAGCAGCTGTTCCGTTACTGGGTGAAGATCTTCGCTGTGGCCTTTGGTATGGGCGTGGTCTCCGGTATTGTTATGAGCTACCAGTTCGGCACTAACTGGTCGGTATTTTCCGATAAAGCCGGTCCGGTTATTGGCCCGCTAATGGGTTACGAAGTTCTCACTGCGTTCTTCCTTGAAGCAGGTTTCCTTGGCGTCATGCTGTTTGGCATGAATAAGGTGGGCGAGAAACTGCACTTCTTCGCTACCCTGATGGTGGCAGTGGGCACTGCTATTTCTGCCTTCTGGATTTTATCGGTAAACAGCTGGATGCAGACGCCCGCCGGTTACGCGATGAATGACGTAGGGCAGTTCGTGGTCACCGACTGGTTTGAGGTGGTGTTTAACCCGTCTTTCCCTTATCGGCTGGCGCACATGCTGCTGGCAGCCTATTTAACCGTGGCTTTTGTGGTCGGCGCAGTGGGTGCCTGGCATTTGCTGAAAGACAAAACCAACGCCGCAGCTCGTAAAATGTTCTCCATGGCCATGTGGATGGCGTTAATTGTCGCTCCGCTGCAGGTTCTTGTCGGAGACTTCCACGGACTAAATACGCAGGAGCATCAGCCGGCGAAAGTCGCGGCAATGGAAGGGCACTTCCATACTGAAGCCCGGGCACCGCTGTATTTATTCGGGGTGCCGAACCAGGAAACTGCGGAAGTGGATTATGCTCTGAAAGTTCCCGGTCTTGCCAGCATCATTCTGAAACACGACATAGACGCAGAAGTGACCGGTCTTGATCAATATTCACGGGAAGACTGGCCGCCGGTGGCTACCGTATTCTGGGCCTTCCGGATAATGGTCGGCGTGGGCATGCTGATGGTACTTGCCGGACTCTGGTCAGGCTTCCAGCGCCTGCGCGGCAAACTGTACGACAATAGAACCTTGCTACGTTTCAGTTTATTTATGGGACCTATGGGCTTTGTCGCGGTCATTGCCGGCTGGATTGTCACCGAAGTGGGGCGTCAGCCCTGGGTGGTCTATGGCCTGCTGCGCACCGCCGATGCGGCATCGCCCATCGACAAAGCCGGTGTGGCGGGCAGCCTGATAGCCTTTATTGTGGTGTACTTCCTCGTTTTTGGTGCGGGTACCTTCTACATTCTGCGCAAAATGGCGGGGAACCCTGAACAGGTCGCCATTCCCGATTACGCTAAACACAAGCCCACTATGGCCGCTGAGCGCATCTACGATGAGGAGGTGTAAGCTATGGATTACGCACTGATTTGGGCAATATTAATTTCGGTCGCCGTATTTGCTTACGTCGCACTTGATGGCTTTGACCTGGGGATAGCGCTGCTGTTTCCCTGGTTCAAAAAAGAAGAAGACCGTGACGTGATGATGAACACCGTGGCGCCGGTCTGGGACGGTAACGAAACCTGGCTGGTGTTGGGCGGTGGTGGTCTGCTGGCGGTGTTCCCGCTGGCTTACTCGGTGCTGATGCCGGCGCTGTATATGCCTGTTATTGCCATGTTGCTGGGGCTTATTTTCCGCGGCGTGGCCTTTGAGTACCGTTTTAAAACCAAACGCGCCAAAGGTATCTGGGATTTATCCTTTATTACCGGCTCGCTGATAGCGGCAATGAGTCAGGGCATTATGCTGGGCGCTATGCTGCAGGGCATTCAGGTAACAGACCGCGCTTATTCCGGAGGTTGGTTCGACTGGCTGACGCCATTTACTATTTTCTGTGGTGTGGCGGTAGTTATTGGCTACATGATGCTGGGCGCGACCTGGCTGGTGATGAAAACCAGCGGCGATCTGCAGCGTCAAAGCTACCGTGCCGGCTGGTACACCACGATATTGCTGGTGGCCTGCATTGCGTTTGTGAGCCTTTACTTACCTTATGTCGATATGTTTATTGCCGAGCGTTGGTTCACTTACCCGGCCTCTGTTGGCCTGTGGGCTTTGCCAATACTGCTGGCGGTGATGACCATTGGTTTGCTGCGTTCGCTGCATAGAAAACAGGAAGGACGGCCCTACCTTTGGGGTTTGGGTATGTTCCTGTTGGCTTACACCGGCTTTGCAGTCAGCATATTCCCCTATTTGGTGCCCCGCAGCATTACCCTGTGGGAAGCCGCCGCACCGGACAACAGCCTGAAGTTCTTACTCGTGGGTGCCGTGTTCCTGTTGCCGATAATTTTCGCTTACACCGGCTATACCTACTGGGTGTTCCGAGGCAAGGTTGACCCTGACAGCGGATACCACGACTGATGAAAGCTGTACTTAAGAAGTGGTTGTGGTTTGTTGGCTTATGGTGTCTGGGTGTTCTGGCCGTCACTTTAGTTGGCGGCCTTATCCGCTGGGCTTTATTGTAAGCTTGCGCTAGGCTAAAGGCAGACTTGACGCCGGAGGCAACCAAAATGAAATTGACTCACCTTCTGGCCGCAACTGTTGCGGCCTTATTTTTATCTGCGTGTAACAATGCAGAGCCCCAGAACAATGAAACTCGTAGTGCTGATTATGTCATTAAAAACGTGACCCTTGTTGACTGGCTTAAGGGCGAGCCCAATGTTAGTGAGCAGCAGACGTTAGTGGTTAATGACGGATACATCAGCGGTGTGTTTGCGAACGCTGAAGCCCCTGCTTTTGACGACAATACGCAGGTCATTGATGCCGAAGGGCAATACGTTTTGCCAGGCATGGCAGAAATGCACGGTCATGTGCCGCCGGCAACAGACTTTGGTGACTTCCCCAAACGCTACGCCGACGACATGTTGTTTTTGTACGTTGCCAATGGTGTAACAACGGTGCGTGGCATGCTGGGTTATCCGCACCAGTTGCAGCTTAAGTCCGATATTGAGTCGGGCAAGCGCCAGGGTCCAACGTTGTATTTAGCTGGCCCCAGCTTCAGTGGCAATACCATTGAGTCGGTTGAGCAGGTGACGAAGCGGGTCATTGCACAACGCGATGAAGGGTGGGACTTACTGAAAGTGCACCCCGGGTTAACCCTTGAAGAGTATGAGGCCATGGCAAGTACGGCTCGCCAGGCGGGCATGGACTTTGCCGGACATGTGCCGGCAGATGTCGGATTAAAACGCGCCATGGAGGCAGGCCAGAGAACCATTGATCACCTGGACGGTTATCTCGCTTACGTTGATGCTATGAACAGAGAAATAACGCAGGATGAACTCGATTTGCTGGTTTCTATGACGCTGGAAAAAGACGTTGCGGTTGTGCCCACCCAGGCCTTATGGAAAACCCTGATAGGTGCGGCTGATCCCGACAAACTGAAAGACTACCCGGAAATTCAGTTGGTACCAAAGGCGGTTCGTGAAGGCTGGCTAAACTATTACGATAACCCCAGCAGTTACTTTAATAAGGAACAGGCGCAAGTGCAGCAGGAAAATAGGCAAAAGCTGTTGCACGCCCTGCACGAAGGCGGCGCGGAAATCATTTTTGGAACCGACGCACCCCAGTTATTCAGTGTTCCGGGTTACTCCATACACCACGAAATACAGCTGATGTCAGAAGCGGGTATACCTATGGCTGATATTCTGCGTTCCGCCACGGTAGCGGCAGGTGATTACTTTGCTGATGAGGATACCTTTGGACGCATTGCTGCCGGGCACCGGGCTGACTTTATTTTGTTAAAGGATAATCCTCTGGAGAACGCCGATACCCTGCGTGAGAACCAAGGGGTTATGGTGCGCGGACAGTGGCTTAGTCGTGAAGCTATTGATAAAAAAGTTGAGGAAATTCGGGCGGCTTACGCTGACTAAGGGCTATTGATAATAAGGAACCGATAAATGAAACCGTTATTTAAAATATTAAGTTCAGTTTCGCTTGGCGTTACTTTGCTGGCCAGTGCACCTGTTTGGGCGCAAAGCGCAGACAGCATTCGCAATACCGCCGAGGAAACGCTGGAGGCGTTTAACATTCCGGGCCTGGCCGTTGTTGCGGTTAAAGACGGCGAAGTGATTTTAGCCGAGGGTTTCGGCGTGCGTGATATAGACAGCGGTGAGCCGGTAAATGCCAATACACTGTTTGGTATTGCTTCAAACACCAAAGCTTTTACCGCAGCGGCTATGGCAACGCTGGTAGAGCAGGGGAAACTCAACTGGGACGACAAAGTTATAGACTACATTCCTGAGTTTCGTTTGGCCGACCCGGCTATTACTCAATCTCTAACAATTCGCGATATCCTGAGTCACCGCTCGGGCCTTGGTCTGGGAGCGGGCGACCTAATGATCTGGCCTAACACCGATAAGTCCACCAGCGATATTCTTGCCGGGCTGGCGCACGTACCTATTGACCACGGTTTGCGCGAGCGTTTCGCCTACAACAACTTGATGTTCGTAACGGCCGGTGAAGTTATCCACCGGGTTACGGGCATGCCATACAGAGAATACGTTGAGAAAACCTTTTTTCAGCCTTTGAATATGGACGAGAGTGTTATTGGTTTTTCGCATATACCTGAAAGTAATGACAACGTTGCGGTAGGCACTATTGAAATGAACGGTGAGCTGCATCGTTTCCCGCTAGATTTTCTTGAAGATTTTGGTGCAGCAGGTGCGACCGCAGCAAGTGTTGATGATTTAAGTAACTGGTTGATCACTCAGCTGCAGGGCGGCGTGAGCCCATCGGGTGAACGCCTCTTTTCAGAAGACTCGCAACAGGCCATGTGGCAGTTAACCACACCGTTGGGTACATCACCTGAAGCTGCTGAACAAGGAACGTATTTTGGTGGCTACGGCATGGGTTGGTTCGTAAAAGACTACCAGGGCGTGAAGCGGGTGTATCACAGCGGGGGCATTCTGGGCATGTTGTCGCTGACCACACTGATACCTGAAAAGAACTTTGGCATGGTAGTTCTGAGTAACCAGCAGGCTTTTGGTGGTTTAACCGCAATTACCGAAGAAGCCCTAGAAGACTTGTTAGATTTGCCCGACCGCGACTGGGTGGAGGAAGAGCAGCAAAAATATCAGGCCTTTATGAAAAGAAAAGCCGAGTTCGAGGTAGAAGAGCCTGAAAAAGTAAGAGCCGCGCTGCCGCTGGAAAGCTACGCCGGTACTTATAATGACGCCTGGTATGGTGACGTAAAAATTAGCTACGAGCAGGACAAACTGCGCATCAATTTTACTCACACTCCTATGCTGCAAGGCACCTTAGAGCATTATAACGACGACACTTTTATCGTGCGCTGGGACGAGCCTTTACTGGAGGCTGATGCGTTTATCGACTTTAGCGTGAACCGCAATAATGAAGTGCACAGTGCAACGCTGGAAGCCGTAGCGCCTTATACCGATTTCAGCTTCGATTTCCATAACCTGAATTTGAAAAAACAGAAGCAGGAAACCGGTGATTAAAAGAGTCAGCAGCCAGAGCCTTCTGGCTGCTTATTTTCAGACGCTCTAGCCTTTACTTAATTCGTCATCGAGTTTCGTTGCTCGCTGGAAAGCGGGGCGCTTCTCAATTCGTTCAACATAACGTTTGAATGAGTCGCGCTCCTCCAGCGTTTTGAACTGCATGCCCCAGCTAATATGACTACCAACGTATACATCTGCCGCGGTAAACTGCTCGCCACAAATATAAGGTCCTTTAGAAACGGCTAATTCAAGAGCTTTCAGAACATCGTCGTGACTACCAGAGCCAACCATTTGCAGGTTATCTTCAAGGTTCCAGCCACAGGCTTTGGCGCTGTTGGCCATTTCCACCGGACCGGCCGCAAAGAATAACCAACGGTAGTAAGTTCCTCGCTCCGGGCTGTCCAGCGGTGGCGCTAAGTTCTTTTCCGGAAACTGATCGGCAAGGTAGGCACAAATGGCGGCGGTTTCCGTAACAACCAAATCGCCGTGTTGTATTGCCGGCACCTTTCCTAACGGATTAACTTTCAGATACTCGGGCGTTTTCATCTCGCCATTGTAGTTAAGTACTTTGACCGTATACGGCTGGCCAACCTCTTCCAGCATACGACGAACAATGCGTGCCCGGGACTCAGGGTTAGTATAGAAAACGATTTCTTTGTTGTTTTTAGACATATTTTCTTTCATAGCTCAGCTCCTTTTTATTATGGGTTTTACTTCTGATAAGAACTATATTGGTTATATAGGTCATAATTAGTCCTATATAAAAATATTTATCTAAATTTATTTTCATCGCCTTTTATCAGGAAAATTATGAACGGCCCGACAACACGAGTACTCGCTTTACTGGAGTTATTGCAGTCCCACAAACGTTTGAGCGGTGCTGAAATTGCAGAAATGCTAGGCGTGGATAAACGCACAGTCAGGCGCTATATCAGTGCGCTTGAGGAGTTGGGTATTCCGGTTACCACAGAGCATGGCCCTCATGGAGGCTATATGCTGGTTGCCGGTTTTAAGCTGCCGCCTATGATGTTTACTCATGAAGAAACTCTGGCGCTCTCGTTAGGCTTGTTGGCAGCGAAGAGTCTTCAGCTGACCGATGCCTCGCCTGCGTTGACCAGCGTTCAGGCGAAACTTGAGCGCGTTATGCCAGAGCATATTCAGGCAAGGGCCCGCTCCATTACACAGCATACAAACCTGTTATTGCCCGACTCTGGGCTGCCGCAGGAACAGTCGTTATTAATGCCGTTAATGGAAGCCATAGAGAGCCAGCGGCGGGTACAAGTTGTGTATGTTGGCAAAGCTGAGCCCGGGCAGCAGCGCGAGCTCGATCCTTACGGTATGTTCTATAGGCTAGGACACTGGTATATAGGCGGATTCTGCCATTTGCGCCGAGCGCTCCGTACCTTTCGATTAGACCGTTTAGCCGAAGTGACATTACTTAAAGCAACCTTTGAAAGGCCTTTAAACTACAACGCTGCCGAGCAGTTCAAACAAAGCCTGTGCGCCATGCCAGGCAACCTGAAAGTGCGAGTTTTATTACATACGGACCTGGACACAGCGACCCGCGAGCTAGGCACAAGCGCCAGTATTTTAACCCAGGAAGACAACGCGATATTTATTGAAACCGTGGTAGACAGCACAGAATGGTTTGCCTGGTGGCTGGTTCGCTTACCTTTCGACTTCACCATTATAAGCCCCGACAGCTTAAAACAAGCCTTGCGGCGCCGAGCCGAGCAGCTTATAGGTTATTGTTAGTGGTACATGCGCGGTTTGCAGCACTGGACATTGCAGCGGATATTCCCTAAAATCCACGCCTGCTCTGAAGACTCCTAACTACGCGCCCGTAGCTCAGCTGGATAGAGCGCCGCCCTCCGGAGGCAAAGGTCATTCGGTAAATAGGCACAGTGGTTAGAAGTCAAAATTTGGAAATGCGCCCGTAGCTCAGCTGGATAGAGCGCCGCCCTCCGGAGGCGGAGGTCACAGGTTCGACTCCTGTCGGGCGCGCCATTCCCCTGGCCTGCAGCGATGTTCAGCCTTACCTACCTACTCTAAATTCTTCTCTTTGCTGTTTTTTCTGCGTGACCGCTAGCTGTTGTGACTGATTTGAGGCTGGATCAGGGCTGTGTCCATTCTGTGTCCAGATTGTGGCCGTGGTTGCGGCTGATAAATTAGCGGATGTAAATTTTGACCTTTGCCTAATCTAATAATAAAACGAACTCCTCCAGAGAAAAAGTAATGGGCTCACTACATGCTTTATTTTTATTTAGCAGGTGGAGCTGTGTAGTAATTTCCGTTCTCGCTCCAGAACTCTAACCAGCCTGAGTCGTTCATAACGAAATATTCGCCAAACTTGTTTTCTTCAACATCCTCAATTTTCGTTCCGTGTTTTATATCGCTTAATGTTACTTCATGCTTGCCAATTTCACCTGGCCCGAAGACTTGAGCAATATAATGCTTTCCGTTTTCGCTATACAAATACATCGTTGTCTCCAAACCGTTTTTGGCATCCCACTTCCCTATTATCTCACCTACTATTCCGGGATCTACTGATTCAAGAGCGTCTTTTTCCGCAGTAGTTTTGCCCATAATATTTACATTCAATATTGGATCGTAGTCGGTTCTTGCCCAGTAAACACCCTGCGGGTTTTCTCTAAGTCGATATGCAATGAATACACGGTCATAGTCGCTGTCTTTACTGTAGATCTCTTCAGCGATTTCTCTTAGGGTCTCTTTAGACACTCTTTCCGGAAGCATTACTTCTACTGTCCTTTTAATATCTCGCTTTGATTCGTCTTTTAAAACTTTATAATCAAAACTTGGTTCTTCAGGCTGAGAGCAGGCTGTTAGTATAATTGCAGATAAGAAGAGCAATGCTTTTTTCATTCTAAGACTCCATTCTTTGTATTAAGCGTGAATAGGAATACTACAGTAAACAGAAGTGCTCAACCTTTAATCGAGTTTAGGGGTCTGGAAAGACTGAAAATCCGTGTGGTTATAACCTAATCCCTGTTAAACCATAGCTTTCTGGTTTTTAGCGAAACTATTTATGATTTTGCTAAATAGGGGGAAAGGAACTGTGCTACCAGTTCAGCACACAGGCCGACCTCAACTTTTACGCCTCCCGCCGTTAGTATCTCTGCGCCTTTACCATTGTTTCTGATGTCTGGGTCGAGCATTGCGATAACCACATGCTTGATGCCCGAAGCGAGAAGTGTGCTCGCGCAAGCAGCAGTCCGGCCGACAAAAGAACAAGGCTCTAAAGTAACGTATGCAGTAACGCCGCTTAGGTCCCCTGAATGAGCATTTAAAGCCTCTACTTCTGCATGACTTCCACCAATAGCTTGCGTAAAGCCTTTGGATATTACTTCGTCATCTTTAACCAGCACACATCCGACAGGAGGGTTCGGTTCACAATGCGGGAGTGCCTGTTTGGAAATATTCAAAGCTTCCAGCATGAATTTTTCAGACATTTGGAACCTTAAGTTTTATATTTTCAGTTGGTAATCTTCCAAGTGCTTTTTTGTTAGGCTGAGTTTTTCTATAATTTTTTGGTAATCCGCCTTTGTGGAGATTGCTGTCGCATTTAAGTCGTTGACCATATGCATAGTCCCCTCTGAATTTAACGAAAGAGGATTATGAATCTGATGAGGGACAACAGCAAATAGTGGGCGGTTTTGGTCAACACAAAATTTGGCCTGTGTTAACGAACCACTTTTGATTTTTGCCTCTATAATGATTGAGCCAGCAGATAAACCTACTTGAATACGATTTCTGGGTACAAAATGATGCTTTTTGGGTGGCACTCCCACTGGATGTTCTGAAATCCAGGCGCCACCAGACTCAAGAATCTGAAACCCTAAGTCAGCGTTAGTAGCGGGGCTTGGTTTATCTAGTCCACCGGCTAATATAGCTATAGTTTTACCCTGAACCTCTAGGCAACCTCGATGGGCTGCTGCATCTATACCAAGGGCTAATCCGCTTACTACTGCCCAATCGTTTTCTGCTAAATACTTAGCTACGCGCCTAGCTATCTCTTTACCGGCATCAGTCGCCTCGCGAGCACCAACAATTGCAACCCCAGGAAGGGTGTCAAATATATCTTTATTACCACGAACAAACAGCATTGGGGGAGCGTCCTTAATTATTCTTAAATAATTTGGATAACGCGGATCATTTATGCAGCGCATTGAAACGCCGTAGGATTTGTTTTTCTCATGAAACCATCTAGCATCATCCCAGTTTTTGTTACTAAGCAAGTCGGCACTGGGAAGTTGTTGAGACAGTAGTAAGTTTGCATGTTTCAGGTCAAAAGATTGCGACCCAGCTGCTGGCGTTAGTAATACCTTTTTGATTCGAGCTGAAGTTACATTTTTTTTCATCAATGCAAGAGTCAGCACTTGATAAAAGTAGTAAGCCTTCTTTTCGTTAATCATCATTAGTTCGACCCAATGCAACCATTACGACTCTTTGCGCACCAGCTGATAATAGTAATCTCTTGCATGCAAGTAGACTGCTACCAGTGGTAGTTATATCGTCAAACAAGTAAACCGTCTTATTTTCTATCTTTTCAGGGCAAGTAACCTCTATTGAATCTATATGAAGTTGTTGGTTTCTAGGTCCACCATTAGCGGCTTTAGGAACGGTTCTTGTTCGTCTTAAATAATTTTCGTCGTTCTCAAAACAATACGTTTCTTTGATATTACCCATTAGTTCGATAAGACCTGCAGAAACATTATTTTCCGAGTGGGATGGTACGACACAAAATATTTTTGGAGACGTGTCAAGTAACTTTGTGATCTGTCGATTAGTTAAAACTTTAAAGAAAAACCTAACAGCTGGTTGTCTCCGTTTATACTCAGTATTCTTGAGGTTTAAAAGGGTATTCGTGATTTTATCTATTTTTGGGTTTTGACCAGAGTTCCAAGGATGATAATCATATAAATACATAATGTTATCGTAGTCTATGGTTTCATAAACTTTTGTATATTGGGTTGGTAGCGACCTCATATCCATTGATTCTTCCCTCAAGCGCTATTGAATACACTTCATCAGCTTATAAAGTCATGCTAACGGAAATAGCCAAAATTACTAGTTGCTTTAAGCGGCTATTTATAGTCATTAACACAAACTAAATTATTCATAGGATTCATTACTTTGGCTATTCAAATCTAGAAATTGGACCTGCCTGTAACAGGTTTTGAATACAATAGGCTTATCGTCACGGTAAAACAATCAGCCAACTTAGCGTTCGACAAGCTCTAAAAGCTCACCAACTTCACAATCGAAGTACCTACATAGCGCTTCCAAAGCAGCGAAATCAATTCGCTGAGCGGTTTCTTTATACAACAATGTCACGGTATTGCGATTCAATCCAGTATCGCGTGCAACGTCCATTATCTTGAGCTTTCGCTCGCCCATCATCCGCGCTAAATGACACTTAATCATGACTGCCTCTCAAGAAATGTCATCTTAAATGACAAAAAAACATTGCAAATGATATTTTGCGTGTTAATATGTCATTCAGGATGGCAATTTGAAGTTTAGAAATACGTTATGCCATTCAGTGTATCAACCAACTGAGGAGTTTGCCATGTTAAATGACATGACGCTTTTAACGACTGCCGAACTGGCAGAGAGGATTAAATATGATCCTCGCACTATTCGAGAGCAGCTGAAAGATTCGGTGCTGCATGAGGGCATTCACTACATCCGCCCTTTTGGAGGCAGAAAGATCTTGTTTCTGTGGGAAGCTATTCAGCGTGACATAGGTCAGGAATCGTCGAGTTCGCTTGCTATTCCAATGGCAAAAGGAGCCGTAGCTCATGGGTAGTATTAACGCTCGTCCCGAGACCGGGAAATTGTTCATCGATTTCCGATACAAGGGCAAACGCTGTCGCGAGCAAACTTCTCTTGCGGATACCAAGGAGAACCGCAAGCGGGTGCAGAAGCTCCTTGATCGGATTGAAGCGGAGATTACTCTCGGCACCTTTGATTATGCCAAGCACTTTCCGCATAGCCCTCGGGTGGAGCAATTCAAAGCGATGCAGATACAAAGTCAGCATTTAGACACGCCGCTTTTCAGTGATTTCGCGGAAACCTGGTTTGCTGAAATGCGTATTCAGTGGCGGACATCTCACGCAGATACGGTCAGAAGGACACTGAATGGTTATCTGGTTCCAGCGTTTGGAGATAAAGAGGTTGGCCGCATCACCAAAGCGGAAGTTCTTGAGTTTCGGGCCTCACTCGCCAAAGTTACAACCCGAAACAAAAGACCATTATCACCGTCGCGGGTAAACCACATCATGACGCCTTTGCGCATGATTTTGAATGAAGCAGCCAACCGCTATAACTTTAGCTCACCTTACCAAGGAATTAAATCGCTTAAAGTTCCACGTACGGATGTTGAACCATTCTCCATCGATGAGGTGCGCCTCATCATCGAAAAGGTACGCCCCGATTTTCGGGACTACTACACGGTGCGCTTTTTCACTGGTATGCGAACTGCGGAAATCGATGGCTTGCAGTGGGATGCAGTGGACTTTGAACGTCGGCAAATCATGGTCAGAAGCACGATCGTTAACGGTGAAATACAGAGCACCAAAACTGATGGCTCGTTCCGGGCGATTGAAATGAGTCAGCTGGTGTTCGATGCGCTTAAGCGACAGCAGCAGGCAACAGGAGATATGAAGTTTGTCTTTTGTACACGCAATGGCTCGCCGCTGTCGCATAACAACGTCACTAAACGCGTCTGGTACCCGCTGTTACGGCATTTGGGGTTACGTAAACGCCGTCCTTATCAAACCCGCCACACGGCGGCCACGCTCTGGCTGGCAGCAGGGGAGAGCCCTGAATGGATTGCCCGTCAAATGGGCCACACAACAACAGAAATGTTGTTTCGGGTGTACTCCCGCTATGTACCTAACGTGACCCGCCAGGACGGCTCAGCTTTCGAGCGGCTGCTCAAATCTAATTTCAACGACTTTAAGGCAGGTGGTGAGTAAGCGCAGCGCTTCGCTCTTATCCCGTTAACGATTTAATATTTCTTGGAGAATGACTATGAATACAACAACTCGTGAAACTGTACAGCCGCTTTTGATTGATGCTGCCATTTATCGACGTTTTATCGGACGTTATTATCTTTCGGCTTTAAAGGCGGTTTCGCCTGAGCGAGACAATGAAGTGTTTGAACTGACGCTTTCTGATAGCTCTGGCGACCTTACAGTTATTGCACGACATGACCAAATTGCAGATGAGGTTATTCTTGAGCACACCATGATCCATGTTGAAGTTGCAGCGCTACCAACTCGCGTTGGAACTGTTCGGGTATGTAAGAATTTAACTTGCGCTGCAGCCAGCAAGCGTCTGGGTAATAGCTTGTCGGCTCTCCCAATCTCTCAATGCCCTCGACCCGCGGTGTTTCAAGCCTTTCTGGTGCTATATGCTCGCATCCAATCAACGTTAATGCGGCGCTTTATCGATGATGTGTTGCTCCAGCCAAAAATCGGGATCTCATTCCTGCAATGCCCGGCAACCATCAGGTCTCATCACGCATATGTCGGAGGCCTGATTGAGCATGCTGTTGAGGTTGCGTGGAATGTGTCAGGTGTTCATGCGCTTACGGATATTGAGCGTGATGTCGCGGTTGTCGCTGCGCTGTTGCACGGTGTCGGTAAAACACGAACGCTGAGTGCTGGTGCTACGAAAACCGCCCTGGGTACTCTGGTCGAGCCTGAGTTGCTGACACTCGAGGTATGTGCTGATGCGTTACATAACCTTGAAAGCCACTCACCATTGTTGGCTAATCAACTGCGTTATATCTGGACGTCTGGCATTTTTCGCGAGCACACATGCGGTCAAAACGAAGCCTTGCTCTACGACGTTCTAGCTCGCTCAGTTAAGAGTAGTAAGGTCAGTCAGCAATCGATGGCATTTCTTGCTGAGGCCGAGATTGATACACCGGCTTTTGTCTAAGTACTCACGAAACTTTAATTTCATTAATTAAATTAATTTCGAAAAAGGAGACTGCGATGGCTCGTCACCCAGAAGTCACGGAGCAGGAAATTATCGACGCCGGCTTAGAGCTGGAAAAACGAGGAAAGCGCCCGAATCCGGGCGCTATTCGCGTTCAGCTGGGCGACCGTGGCGGGCTAGCTCGCATTAAGAGTATTTGGCAGGCTTACTGTGATAATCGAGATGACCCACTTTATGACTGCAACCGAGAGAACTTAACGTTTGATTCGCTTCCTAATGTTTATGCCGAAAACGTCCAGACCTTAATCGGTAAAGTCACTCACGCAATGGAGCATATGGCGATTGCTGGCTACATTGATGCTCAGAAGCTCTTCGAGCGACGCCTTAAAAGCCTTGAAACGACTCATGAACAGGCACTAGAGCATTATAAGGAAAGTGAACGCTCTGCAGATGAGTGTGTCCAGAAGTTGGAAGCTGAACTTGATGAGTTACAGATCGAGCTCGATGGTCTTGCACAGCAAAACGCAAAATTGTTAATCGAAAACGCGGAAATGCGAGGCAAGCTGGAAGCAATAACTAGCTGAAGTTCTAATACCAGTCAATGCTTCATCTGTCCGATCAATTCCACACCACGAAATTAAAAAGGACCCACTATGAAACCGGAATATATGAGTTTTTTCATGCTTGCACCTTCGAGCCTTTTGGAAGCTGCTGAAAATCAGATACAAGTTGAACTCGATAAAACCAACGGCGAACTCTTCCATTACCAACCGCAAACGTTTCGAGGATACAACCTGGGGTGGCCACGTGGCGATGTTCAGGGGCTATTGCAGTTCTTTTCCGATGTCGGGTGTGTTTTTTCTCAGTATCGCCTCGCGTATTCACTGCTGCCCGAAAACCTTGAGGAATGGCCTTTAAAATCAGAGTATTTGGCTTTTTATTATGCTCTGAGTGCAACTGAAATCCGGTTGAATTTACGTCATGATGACCGAGTAAATGGTGCGTTTCGCGAGTTCGAATGCAGTAACGAATTTGTTCGTTACCGGTTTATGATGAACGAGTTCATTAAACGGTATGCAGAGTCGCACTCGATTTCGTCGGATATTATTGAGCATTTCAAAATGCTGCAACCTAGGATTGGAGGGGGTGTTCAATAGTCGGAGGGAAGATTCTGCACAGCTGAAATTCAGTGATTCGGCATTAGTTCAGTTAAACGGGGCCAGTACTGCTATTAGCCCCTTATTAGTTAATTCTTACATCCATTGCGTTTGCAAGTAACCGGTGCAGTAGTGTTGCTCCAGTGTGAAGGATGGTCGTTCGTATTTTCACCGCACCCTGTTGTACCACCTTTTTGACCTTTATGAACAACGCTCTCTCCAGAGTCTGGTGGTGTGTGTCGCACAGCCATATTATTTTCCTTAATTAGACTTGCCAATAGTGGCATATTCAGCCTAGGACAATTTGCGCTTATGTAAAGAAATTGTCATAGTCAATGCGTCAGAATTTGGAGCTCCGATGCCCTAGTTTGACCAGACAACTCTATAAAGTATTAATAGGTATGCGGCAATAGGGGATGCGGACTTGAATGAATGCATGATAGATAGAATTATTTCTGGGAACAAACAGCTGGCCTCTTTTTGGGGGAGCAGTCACGGTTGGGCACCCAAAGAAGCTGCAGATCTTATGTCCAAGTCTCGTCTTGATTGGCAGGTTGAGCTCTCTAAGACTCTGAAGCTTTGGAGCTTTCAAGAAGTTGAACACGGGCAGTTGATCATGGCTTGGGCAAATTTAGGGGCTTTAATCGAAGGCACATTGAAACTCTTTCTAGCTGCGTATTACCTAGACTATGTAAAAGATGGTGAAAACTTTAAGTTTAAAGGCGAGGTCGTCAGTCCGGATTCATTAGCATTAGAAAAACTCAAACAGTTCTATCGCAAAAAAGAGTTACTAGACAATGATTGGTTTCCATACATCGATTTGGTTCAGGTGAGAAGGAATGCCATACATGCTTTCAAAGATCGTCCCATCGGTAACCCGCTAGAATTTGAAAAGTGCGTGGAGAAATATCTAGATTTATTAATTACTATTAACGGTATGCTGCCTTACCCAGAGGAGATGCGGGAGCCATGTTTTTAATTTCAAATACGGATTACGCATCTAGAGTGAGTATAGCAGTAAGGTAAACTAAAGCACTTGCACCCAAAGCAAAAGTAGCATGACTTATCATGATGCTGCCAATTGCAGTGTTAAAAGGAGATAGTATGTCTACCGATAGCAGTGGAGGTTCAATTAATGAAGTCGCAGTCAACAAAGACAACGTGAAGGTTGAGCAGCCTACAAGCGCACTTTTCTATCGGTATCAGTCAATTAATGAGCTAACGCTAGGGAATTTGAAGCGAGGAGAATATTTATTTTCCACTCCATCTGAACTAAATGACGGAAACGAAGGCTATCCAAAGCTCATTTTACAAGGTGATAAAGAGGCATACTTACGCTTTTCTTATTGGGTGTTTTGTCGATGCTCTGAGGAAATTATAAGACCTAATAGTCATGAAATTTTTGAGTCAGGTAAGATATTCAATCTTGTTGCCCGGGAAGTATCGAAGCTATCTTCTAAGAGGCCACTCCAATTTCAAAGCTTCAAAGAACTAGTCCGAAGTGCCATGGAGAACTTAAAACTGAATGACGACCCTCTCCTCGGCGTTTTGGTACCGAAATTAGACGATTACCTAGTTGAGCTATTACTTGTCGACATTAATAGAACCTATTCGACACTATCCTTTTCTAAATCGCCTTTTAATCCGACTATGTGGGGACATTATGCAGAGGCCGATAAAGGTTTAGTCATAGTTCATGAATCTAAAGACAGTGAAATTCAAGTTCAGCTCCCTATTGATACATTTGTGACGGTTCAAAAAGTTAGTAAAGAGATTAATGGTAATAGTTTTGAATTTAATGAAATAGGGGCTAGTAAACGAGGTGAACTAAAGTTGCAAAACGTTTCCTATCGGAAAAGCAGGCCCCAAATAAATCTTATTCACTGGTTTAGTCATAAATTATTCTTTTCTGAAGCAGAGGATCACTACGACTACCCGGCTGAATTTAGTGCAAAGCAAGCGCCAAAAGACTACGAAAGTTCATGTTGTATAAATCTTCTAGCTGGCGATACGAGCAGGAAGCTAGATTAATACTTGAAGGTTTGGATGGCTATCAGCGTTTCAAGAATACTAAAGAGAACAGAATCGCGATTGTCGGAGGGATTACGGCGGTCATTCTGGGGCGGCGGATGTCACGATCTAGTGCTGAACGGGTAGTTTCTGCTTTGCAAATACTGGTTCAAAATGAAAATTCGTTGAATCCAAAAAATGTCATGATTTTGAGGTTAGATGCAGATGAAAATCGCTTTGAGTATAAACTTAAGGTCATCGGTAAAGTTGGGGTCAAAAACAACATATCCAACTTTGTGGCCAAAGCTCAATTTTCGCCCGAAGATATCAAAAAAGCACAACTCTTGGTTGAGCGTGTGACCTTTCCCCTGAAATAACATCGAATTTTCAATGAGATTTCAATTTTTATGCCACCTGTTTTGTGAACTCGTGGCGGTTCAGTGTACAGAAATGATCTGAGGGCGAATATTAGAGTTTTGAAATGTGAATATTCGCCTCGCCAGCTCGTCAATTATAGGCGCCCAGGTCTCAATGCAAGGCCATGATTTCTGATGGGTGGTTATCGTCAACCGTGTTTGAAACAAGATTTTTGATGTAATTCAACAGCGATGGTAGGTGCTCGAAATTACAGACAATGAACTGCGAAAAGTATTTATCTAGTAGATATCTCTCACCCTCGATAAGCCCGTTAATGATGTCGCTAGGTGCGAGTTGAGCTTGGCCGAACGCAACCTTGCGGGATTGCAGTTGCTGTAAATACTCCATATCAAACCGAAGATTTTCACCAAACTCCCGGCTGCAGTGCTCTTCAAATACGCGCTCAATACTTCTGTATGTCACGAGATAGGGAACTTGTTCAGCAATGTCCTCAAGCTGCTTTGATCTCTGTAATGAGTCGAGAGAAATTTCTGAGTTCGCAACATATAGTGGAGCATTAGTTACAATTAAGGGGCAGATAAAAAATGGGACTGACGTAATAGCTGCAGCATAGGCGACTTCATTGATACTATGCGTGAATAAATGCGGTAGTGAAAACTGCGATCGTCGTAAAAACTTATCTATGAGTCTTATCGAATCGGAGCCCCTATTGCATCCAAATTCTATACCATGACCAGCACAAGGTAGCCGCTCTTCAAACTCATAAGTATGGTCGGACGCCAATGAATTCATGGAAAACTCATCAATTGCTCGAATGGTTGTGCCAAGTGTGTATTCAGATAAGTCAGGTTGGTTAGTATCAGGGAAAAAGAGCCAGCTGGCGGTGCTCTCTCGCATCTGACAATCAATATGTAGCGACACATCAGACGTAATCGAATCAGGATCTCCGAAAGGCGTGAATCCAACGGCATTTATGGAGATGGGCCGGTCATCACCTTTCATTCCAGAAGAGAACATGCTTGAGTTTGTTGAAAATCCAGCTTCTACGAGTGTTCTTGAAACCAAGAATTCAAGAGTAGCATCCGAAGCAAGTAAGTGTTTTTTCCAGTCAGCATCGTTTTTCATAATTAATTCCTTGTTGATAATTTGACGACATCCGTGACGTATGCGAACGCTGGCACAATTTGGTTAAAGAAAATTAAAAATTCAAGTAGTTTGAGTTTTATTTTTAACGAGTTACGCAGTTCTAGATATCTAGTTTCTTAGCAACTACAGGAAATGATGATCGAGGCTTTTACTAAAAAGCATTTACCTACGATCACTCATATATTTTCACACTTGGGTTGAATATTGTCTCAGCGCTCCTGAGTAAACGGCTAGCTCATGAAACGCTTTAATTAATGCTCTTGATGAGTGCTGACCGTATTTCTTTTTCTGCATATTTTGTAACATCGCGTCGGTTAGATCGTTGCGGAGAAAGAACAGGTAGCCTAATCCCTCGGGGTTTTGCCTCATTCCCCCCTGCTTACGGTTAATACGAAATTCGCCGACATCCTCAGAAACACCGCCCCAGTAGTCGTTTAACACCCTATCTTCAATGGCGTGATCTGCCTCAATGGACAGCAGCCAGCGCGAGCTTGGGACTGCGGTTTTGGTATGCTCCAGAATCGCTTGGACTTCTTGGGGACTATGAATGGGTATATATGAAGGCTCATACATAGCAGAACGGAGATATCTATAAATAATTTTTCGGAGTTCTTTAGGAAGTTTTTCCATTGACCTTGGCATTAACTTTTGAAGGATTCGAATTGCTTCAGAGATTTCTCCAAAACCCACAGGGTCAGCAACTGAGAGCTTTTTACTATCTGCCTCATATAAGCGAAAACGACGTCTTTTTGTAAGAAATAGATGTTTCAGTCTTTCGGCAGTATTAATCACACATGAAACCATCCGGCTTTCAACATTGTACATTTTAGAGATTTCATTAATCCCCAAACCATTATCAAATGATTTAAGAATGAAACTGACGCTGTCAGCGGTAAATTCAGGCGCAACGTTAAATATGCGACTCATGACGGGATTTCTCTCTTTGAGGTTTTTGGTCGGTAAAACTTTTGCCCATGAGCCCCGTTCGCTCTCCAAAACACGATCGGCTAGTTCCGCCAGCTCTTGAGTGTTGAGTAGGTCACAGCTAGATGCAGTTGACAGCTTTTGCAGCTTGGCATGCTGGACGCGAGAGAGTGCTTTTACAAGGCTCAGATCATTCAATTTAGACTTACGGACGATTGCTTCGTACAAGAGCAAATCGGTCATGTGGCAATAGGTCGATAGAGTGATTGATGAGTCGAGGTGGCCGGCCACGGAAGATACCTTGTAGAGCGTGTTGAAGGAGTCACTCGGTTGTAAGTAGGCTTTTATTTGCCGAGCCTTTTCTGGGGAATATGGAGTGAATTTTTTAATAATTCGGTCGCTACCTAGTGCGACTAGAGCCAGTGACGTTTGAGCTGCATGACGTAGCTGGTACATTACCGTCCGAACACCTGAATAGCTCGTCAGGAGCCTTGTGACATGACCACTTAGTTCGCGCATGTCAAAAAAGACATTGTACCCAACGACTTTGGTGAATAGCAGTCCTGTCTTGTTCTCCACGGTGACTCTGCCATCAGCCTGAACTTGCATTTTTTCTTCGGTCATTCGTCTTTTGATAAACTTTCTCACAAGATTAATCTCGCGATCCTGTAGGAGGGTATCTAACTCTAATTGTCGACGCGCTGACGAAGATTTCTCTTTGAAATGGCGGTTTTCTCGTATGAACACGTGGCCCTTACCAAGCAGAGAGATGTCTTTCATCTGAATATTGCAAACCTCGGCAGGTCTGAGCCCGTGGCGCATCATTAAAATCAGCATCACGAGAATTGACTCTCTGATATGAAATGTCGATTCTGAATACACGTCGTTAATATCAACGAGAAGCTGATCTAAGTGCCTTGGCGCCGCCAGGTTGGAGCGGACGTGTGGCTTTTTGATTTCGTCTTCAGGGACGAGTTGGATAGGAAGATCGATGTCTTTTTGTTCATGCAAAAAGCGCATGAAGCTCTCTACGAGCTCGGGATATTGTTTATCCGATAATTTGCCTCGTTCAATCAGAACATCGTATAAATCGTTGATTTCATCTTGTTCCAACGCACAGACTGCAATGCGTTCACACACATCTAGCCAAATTGTTGCGACTGAGCTCAGGTATCGGGCTCCGGATGAAAATTTGGACAGGTTATGAGTTTGGAAATTATGTCGTAGCCAATCGAAGAGCAGCTGTGCTCGCTCTGAAAAATCATTCCGTCTGTTTTTAGAAAACTCATCAAGTGCGTCAACCACCTCGTTTGCATACGCCGCTTTGGAACCATTTCGGCGGTGTACAGACTTAAACAGCTCTCTTAACCCTCGATTAAATTCGCTATCGTGAGCAGGGATTTCTTTCTTTTTTAGAGTCTTCCGCTTCGCTGGCGCGTAAACAATCGCAGTCGAGTCTTTTTTAATCCGAAGAGGTTTTTTTTGAAACTTTTGGGTGTTCAAGCACAGTAGACTTTCGCGAGAGGTCGAGGCACTGCTCACATCGCCCGTTGCATAATGCATTAAGAAGCTGCCCATCGAACTACCGGGTTGCTCTCGTATTAGCATTCCGCATGCTCTTAACAGCCGGGAATTCTTAATTTTCGTTAACTCTTGATTGCCAGTTAATTCAGCCAAGCCTGCTTTAAATAGCGTCATCGCTGAACTTTCGATACACACCATCGGCTTGCATTTCATAAAACCTTCAATGGCAAGCAGTGTTAGAGGGCCAGGGTGGAAAGGTCGGATTGTCCACGCCCTACCGTTTTCGCGAGTATTAGTCTCATGATTTGAACGTATGTAGTGAAGCTCGATAATCCAGAAGTCACCGATCTTCACCAGTACCTCGTCTGAAGCAATGAGTCGTTGATAAAGAGCCTCTAGCCCCTCAGCGAAACAGAGGCCAGACTCCATAGCAGCATAAATAAGAGCCAGAAACAGGTGCTTATTTGCAGTTAAGCCCTTTTCGTTAAGAAGTAGAGTGTCAGCTTTTGCCAGCGCGTTATCAATTAGAGATTTCGCTGCAACGACCTTGCTATCTACAATTGGTTTAGAACGTTTAGGCTTGTATTCTTTATTCTTAAACAAGCGCTGTCGGAGCGCATCAAGCAATGCTTTTCGGCAAGTCTCATTGAGATGGTCTAACTCTCTCATGCTCGACAAAACAGTGGAGAGAAGCTGCGCCTTATTAACTGCTCCAGCGCCGCTTTGGGAGTACTCTTTTCGCCACAACTCTTCAACAGCTATCGCGTAATGCTCTGCATTTTCAGTTACTTCCAGGTGAGTATTATTTCCGTAATGTTCAATAAGTCTTTTTAACTTTTCCATGTCTAGTAGCTCCGGTGATAAATGTTTGGCAGCCGCACTTGAGGAACTTCAAATCTTTTGAAGAACTTGTCAACGTGCGTCGAGATTTCAAGCAATTGCTCATAAGTAGCAGTTGAGTAGAGACTAGTGGGGCTATCGAGTTCTTGCCGATGCCCCATGTATGCCTCGAGAGCATCACTATCAGCCCCAGCTTGGAAAATCCAAGTCGCCGTAGTGCATCGATGCCAATTAATTTTGTGAAAAACAGGATCATCTAGGCCCCACTCTGATTGCGAAAAATCATCTAAAAACCCGGAGTCGGTCTGAATTCGAAATAGATTCGAAGTGCCGGATAGCATGTCGCACACTGCTTGGTACTTTGCGTGATTAATAAACCTAAGTCGGTTTCGACAAGCTTTCAGATAGTTGATGTACTGCGCAAGGACTTGACGTCCAGATTCGCAAAGGGGGACTAATCGGGTGGAGTTCTCCGATTTGTCCTCAATTTCAACTTGTGAAAAATCATTGTGAAAGTGCTTGATGGTGCGGAATACGTTTTTCATTGGTCGGTGCATAGTCGCCAGTTGCAAATACGTGACAACATATGTCTGGTAATAGTTATGAACTCTGATGGAGTCACCACCGTCAATCGCTCGCTGCAAGGCCCCGATAATCACTTGAAACAACGCTTGAACGCCGGGCTTATCAAGAGCTCGATGGGAGCCAAATACCAAGTCATCAGAAAAGTGTTCCGCTGCGCACGCTGCTAATTCGACTTCGGGCAGGAATATACCCATGAAATTCAGGTAGTGCTGACGCAGATCTGACTCTCGAAATGCCACATAATAGCTTTGCATGTTTTCGCGCTTTTTGCGGTTTGCGATGAAGTCTCGGTACAGTCGCGGCATCCCAATTGCTCGGTACTCGAAATCTATTACGCGTTGAAGAGAATTCATGGTGACCAGCTGTCCGGTAGGCCCTCTGAAACCTGATAACAAGTCTTTTATTAAACTTTCCCAGTCTGAAAGCTCGAGCCTAGCTGCTCGTATATATGAGAGCAACTTTGCTAAAACTGGTGGGATCGTAATGAATGGGTCACCGGACACTTCAAGTTTTCCAAGAGTGGTAAATATTGACGATGAAGGCGACGTGAATCGCCATGTCGATCCCAATTTGCCGACGCCAGAGGCAAGCACTTCATATGAAACCGATTCGCTCAGGATATGCTCAAGTTGACGTCCGGTAATGATCATTATCATGATTAGTGCTTTGGTCGAATTGCTAAGATCAGAGAGACAAAAGTCACAAATTTTTTCGTATGTTGCGTCTGTTAAGCGGTGAGGAGAAGCCTGCAGGCGTTTTTTGTTCCGCAATGCATGCTTCGCCCTGTAGCTCTTTTTAAGACCATTGCTTGGTGTTTCTTTTCCCTTATTCATGTGACTGCCCCTCTATAATCAGACGCAGTTTTTCCATACGATTTTCGATTTGACGATGAATTCGCTTTGTATTAATCGACGAGATTTCCTTTGCGGTGCCGATGGGTGTTTTTTGCTTGACGGTTGAAATCCTATCGAGGACCGAGTTGAAGCACATTTGAAGAAATGCGGCTAATTGGGCTCCATAGGTACTGTCATCAAGTTGATTCGTAAAACGCTTATAAACATATCGAAGAGCCAGATACTCTACTTCGCCATCGTCGATAAAAGAAACACAGACAACAAAAATCCGTTTTCGATTTTCGCGATGGGCATCGAAGAGCTCTGCCCAACCCGATACAACCAAATAATCCATACCTGCGCTCACCACCACCGGGTGCTCATTCTGCACCGATGACTGGGGATCAGGTTTCACTGCTGTGACGTCGCACTGAAGAATCAAGTCGCGCTCAAATTGACATGCGACAATTGCCCGTGGATGGATGAAAAGATCCGTTAATGAAATTTGTATTAGTCTGCTGTATTGACCGTCCATAGTGTGTACCTCATCTGCATTCTGCCTGGTGCTCATCGCACTAGGCGTTACAACTATGATATCTCGTTCACTCACTCTTCCGCGGCAAACCCATGAATTATCAGTGCATTAAAAGAATTGGCAGGTTTTTTTCTCTATTTTCATGAATTTTTGAAAACCGGAGTGAGGGTGTGGTTGGGGCATCCCCGAATGCAAACGACGACACTGCATGTTATAACGTTATCTATTGGTATAAATCATTTTTGTAGCTATCTGTATAGAATAAACCTGACATAATTCATTCTGTACAGCTTGAATTTGTTGTTCTATAATGAAAGTACATTAATTTAAAGTGTCAGGTTTTATTATGTCTATCGCCGCACAAGTTGAAGCTCGGATTGCTCATATGAGAAAAGGGGTACCTTTTTCCATAGAGGGGTTTTATGAGCTGGGTACGGAAAGTACCGTTCAAAAAGCTTTTAGCCGACTGGCGAAGTCAGGCGAAATTGTGCGTGTGTCAAAAGGATTTTATGTTCGCCCTAAATCGATAAGCAGCCTGCCAGGAGCTAAAATCTTGACGAGCCCAGAGGCAGTAGCTAAGGCCTGGGCTAAGACTCATGGATATAAGCTTGTTTTGCATGGCTTTGAAGCGGCTTACCGGCTGGGACTGCAGACTCAGGCTCCAGCCCGGACCATGTATTGGACGAATGGCCCTTCACGTGAATTCAAGGTGGGAAATTCGGTCGTTCAGGTGAAACACGTCGCGTCCAGCAAGCTTAAGTGGCTGAACCAACCTGAAGGACTGATTTTTCGAAGCCTTTCGGTGATGGAGCCAGAGCATTTTAAGCCAGAGCAATTCCGTAAGGTATTTAAGCGATTATCGTTGACGGTAATTGAGAAAAAGCGTGTCTTCAAGAATCTCAAGCATTCCACATTGAGCTCTCAGTGGCGTCATAAGCTCATGCAAGTTGAGAACGCGACAGTGTAATGGACATATTTAATTATTATAAAACCGACGCTAAGCGAGCTGAGTTGAAATCAATCCTAGACTATGCTGCCCAGAACTCTGAAAGAGGTTTGGGCGCTAATTTTTTAGAGAAGGATATTTGGGTAACCGAAATTCTGCGGTTGCTTTACGAAGAAAATTTATTAGATGGCCATGACGTGGCGTTCAAAGGTGGAACGGCTCTTAGTAAGTGTTATAGCACCATAGAGCGATTCTCTGAGGATATTGATTTATCGATTCATTGGGCTGACTTAGCAGAATCAGATGATGAAGCTGCTGCTTGGGCGCAAACGACCAAAAGCCGTAGCCAACAAGATAAGTTTAGGCGTGCTCAGGGTAAGCGTTTAGAAGCCTGGGCCAATGACTTCGTTCAGAAATTGAATGGCAGACTTTCAGGTTATGGTATTAAGGGCCTGAGCGCCGAAATAGAAGAAGGCTCTGGTGGCGAGAAAATCGACGTTCACTTCCCACATGTGGCATTCCAGGATGGCTCTTATCAGTTAGAGCATGTACTGCTCGAATTTGGCGGCCGTAACCGGGGCCGGCCGACGGTTTCTAAACCGGTAACGACTTACCTGTCAGAAATAGATGAGGTTTCAAAGTCACACGCCTTACCGAAAGCCGCAGTGGAGGCTTACCACCCCGATTACATTATTTGGGAAAAGCTAACCGCACTTCATCAATTCTGCACACAAGAGAACGCGCCTGATACGGTGCGGCTGTCCAGGCATTGGTACGATGTAGACTGCATTTTGAGAAACCTCGAGGAAGGCACATACCAAAGCGCCGAAGCATTGGAGAACGTTGTCGCAATGAAGTCCGCCCGGTGGGCGACCCGAGGTGTTTCTTTTGAAGATATCCTTTCCGGTGAATTGGTGTTAATTCCGCCCGACGGTTTGCTTAAGGACATCAAAAAAGATTACGACCAGTCCGTAAGCGGTGGAATGTTCTTCAGTACACCTGATAGCTTTACTGACATTATTGAGCGGTTGAACGAACAGCAGAGGCTAATCAATACCTTCCTGAGAGAGCGATGTTAGAGCATTGCTAAGAATTAAAATCTCACTGAATATTTGGTGTCTTATTAACCACCTATTGCCTTATTCTACGACTCAGACTGTATTTACCCCCCATCTCTGAATAAAAGTGGTACTCAGGCTTCGAGCTAACCTGTCATTCGCGGTTAACGGAGTTGTCGTCGGCATATCTTCCTATGCAAAACAGCTCACCTTACTATTATGTTGTGTATTTAAGTCATTTAATGTCAATTACATAATAAAAAGTCAAAGTTGGATATCATTAGTTCAGCCGAGAGATGAGTGCACAAATATTAAATTTAATAGTGGAGGTGAATCGACATGGCCCAAAGCGCATATATTTTGAAGAAGATGAGCGAAACAGATGAATGCCATCTGTTTAAAGGTGAATTTACAGATGAAGGATGTACGTCCCAGCGGGAATCTATTTGTAAGGGGATGAATAGAGCGGATAGTTCAGGGAACGTGTTTGCATGCAAGGACGAAAAGGCGGCGCGCCTAGCATGTGCGGAAAAAGGTCGGGTGGTTTGTGGTGTTTGCGTAAGTTCATTATATGCGACCTACTGACTTAAAAAAGCGGAGCAGCGTTCCTGTTAATCTCATCAGCCTTTAATGGCTGTAAGGCAGAGGAAATCGATATGTGGAAGAGTGGCTATTAAGCGACAATTAACCTGACCGGTCGCATTGACTCACTAAGAATCAAACTGAATCGCCACTAGTTCACTAGACATTCGGTAGCCGTTTTTAAATCGACTTTCAGTGCCATCAAATAAATTGAGAGTATCCAAGTCACTTATGATAGGTTGTAGCTACACAGTGATATGGAATGCAAATGCATTATGAAAGCGCCTAAAGTCATTTATTTCGATGTGAATGAAACGATGCTGGACATGTCGTCAGTAAAATCGACAATCGCAGATAAACTCAACGGCGATGAATCTTTAGTGCCTATTTGGTTTTCTACATTGTTGCATCATTCGTTGGTAGATTGCGCGAGCGGGCAGTTTCACCCGTTTAGTGATATTGGTGCTGCCGCTTTGGTCATGGTGGGTCAGAATCATGGAGTTGAGGTTGATTTGGAGAATGCGAAAGCGTCTATTGGCAATGCGATGTCGTCGGCTCCTCCTCACCCTGAGGTAAGTCAGGCGTTAGGGCAGCTTAAAAGTACCGATATCCGTTTAGTGGCCCTGTCGAACTCTTCGCTTACTGGGCTGAACAAACAACTGAACAATGCCGGTATCATTGATTACTTCGATAACGTGTTGAGTGTTGAATCCATTCGTACCTATAAGCCTTATCCGGCCGTCTATCATTGGGCGCTCAAGGAAATGGGGATAACCGCAGAGCAGGGCATGATGGTCGCAGCCCATGGTTGGGATGTCAATGGCGCTAAAGCAGTAGGTATGCAGACGACATTTGTTGAGCGATCGGGTAAGTGTACTTACCCTCTCGGGTTGCCGGTAGACAATCGTGTTGCTGACCTACGCGTACTGGCCGATCAGCTAATAAATTAATCAAGCTAGCAGTTTAGCCTGCGCAGCACGATAGCTGACCCACGTCTTTATCAAAGGTTTGGGCGCACAGCTTAATTGCTTCGACCATTGTCAAATAAGGAAAGAGCTCGTTGCCTATTTCTTGAACTGTTAACCGGGCTCTCATTGCAAAAACGGCTGCTTGGATAAGTTCACCGGCATTCTCTGAAGCGGCCTGAACGCCAAGCAATTCGCCTGAGTTTGCGTCGGCAACCATTTTAACAAATCCGTGAGTATCAAAATTGACCAAGGCGCGAGGAACATGTTTAAGGTCCAAAGACCGAACGCTGACCTGCCGACTTTTCAGCTTTGCGTCTTGCTCTGTTAAACCAACCGATGCAACTTGTGGCTCTGTAAACATGACTGAAGGCATTTTGCTTAAATCCAGGTTTGTATCCCCTCCGGTCATGTTAATAGCTGCGCGCGTTCCAGAAGCCGCAGCAACATAGACGAATTCAGGCAAGTGTGTGCAGTCCCCTCCGGCATAGATCCCTTTTAATGATGTCTGTAGCCGGTCATCAACGACAATAGCTCCGTCTTTGGTTGTTACACCGATTTTGTCAAGATCCAAGTCTTCCGTATTAGCGATACGACCCGTAGCTACTAGTAGTTGTTCAGAAAGTAATGCGCCGGCATTGGTTTCAACGAGAAATTGGTGATTGTAATAGCTAACCTTATCGATCTGAGTGTTTTGTAATACTCTAATTCCTTCATTTGTTAAGACATCTTTTAAGGTCTCGCCAATCTCCGGGTCTGTTTGTGACAAGAGTTTACTTCTTGCGACAATGGTGACTTTGCTGCCCAGTCGCGCGAACGCCTGGGCGAGCTCTAACGCAACATACCCGCCACCGATCACTGTCAGGCGATCAGGTGTTTTTTGCAGCGCCAGGGCTGTGGTCGAAGTTAAGTAAGGCGTATTCTCTAATCCTGGCAACGGTGGGATTGATGGTCGTGCACCGGTACCTATAAAAGCCTGTTCAAAATCGACTCGTTGTTCTTCTCCGTTATCAAGAGTGACACGTAATTGTCGATTGGATGAGAAGTGTGCTTCTCCATTTATTGTTTGAATGTCTGGATTGTCGCGCAGAATATCGGTGTATTTTGATTCACGCAGCGCGTCAACCCTTTGTTGCTGTTGTGTTAACAGCTGCCTGCGGTTGATTGTCGGTGAATGGGCAGTTATAGCATTATCAAAAGGACTGTTTCGACGAAGATGAGCAATTTGTGCAGCTCGTATCATGATCTTGGAAGGCACGCAGCCTATGTTGACGCAGGTGCCGCCTATTGTGCCACGCTCGATAAGCGTCACTCGTGCCCCCCGTTCAGCAGCCTTAATAGCCGCTGCCATTGATGCGCCGCCACTGCCTATAATTGCGATCCGCTGTTTTGAACTCATAAGGTATATCCTTGTGCGTTATAGATAAGGCAAAATGTGTGGAAAGATAATAAATAGAGCAACGAGGCATGCGATCACCCAAAAAGGCGCCTTTTTGGCCATATTTCGGTATGCAAAGTAAAGGGCAATGAGCGCAATACCAATAAATAGTGGACGAAACGGGTCCAGAGCAGAAAGACTGCTTAACCACGCACCGGATAGCCCAATTGACAGTAGAATAAACGGGATTAGGCAACAGGCTGAGGCCAGAATGGCTGCAACAACACCGGTTATGAGTGAGCTATTGCCTTTTGGGTTAGTTGGCATATGCGTTCTCCTTAAAAACGTGACTATAATTTTTCTTTTCGGTAAGCTAAGGTTAAGTCCGTAGTTAACTACGGAGTCAACGTTTTCAATGAAAAAAGTAAAATTAACCATAAGCCGGCTGGCAGGCTCTGCGGGCGTAGGCGTTGAAACGGTGCGTTATTACCAGAAGCGAGGCCTGATAACGCTTCCGGAACGACCCCTGGGTGGTCTTCGCACTTACAGCGATGGTGATGTCGAACGCTTACGATTTATTCGTAAAGCACAGGAGCTGGGCTTTAATCTAAACGAAATTGGCGAACTACTCAGCCTGGAGGATGGTGGACATTGTGAGGATATCAGTGCTTTAGCCGAGCGGAAGTTGACTGCTGTACGAGAAAAACAACAGCAGCTCGCCCTAATGGAAAGCGCTCTCGCGGATCTTGTTGAGCAATGTCAACAGCAGCAAGATAAGTTGTACTGCCCACTTATTGAACGCCTTCATCAGCAGGCCAACCAAGACTAATATTTGCTAAATGAAACTCTCGCGAAGCGCCATGATTATCGCAGTCTACCATGATAGCTAAGCTGTCTATTTCAGTAATATCTATACCGTGATATCGACGAAAGTCCCGCTGAATATTGCGGCTTATTGCCTGCCACTGGCCAATTGGCGTGGTATTATCCGAGACAACGACCATGTGTGCATTTTTCGTGAATGGATTGGGCCAATGCTCGCCAATAGCGTCTTGGCTACTCCAGACATAATTAATGGCACGTGATGATAAATTGAAAAAGCCGCGTTTCACGATAACGTAAACTCGCGCACTAAAATCATCGCCTGCTTTGGTTTTTTCATTTGGGTTAGTCGGGAGTGTTGCAGGAATACGCCAACGCCAACGTAATTTGGTGGTCGGAGTTATAGGCATCTCGTCTTCAAGGAAAAGCCCTGATGCGTTGCCAGCACTGCAGGAGCCAACGAGATAAGGGGCTTGTTGACGACTTGATGACACGACGGAGTAAGAGGAGTTACCACTAAACTCTTTTGATTGCCAGTCAACGATATCTGTTGGAAAAAACGTCTGTGCATTGAGTGGTATAGTTACTAAAGCTATCGAAGTACAGGTAAACTGGTGAAATGACATTGAATTAATTACCTTATTGAGAGAATGTGTATATACGATATAATCTGGTACGAGCGAGAAAAACGATGGCTCCTCCAACGGGGCATGGGTGTTTTTGAACGAATTCGTAGCGAAGGATATTGTTGATAGCACACACATCTAATCCGACTATAAGGTTGTTGTCTCAAATAGTATTCCCAATTTCATAGTTATTAGATAACCTTTTCAGCAAAGGAAAATAGTTTTAAAGTGCTGTCATTGGGCATCAGTTCTAATGGTCTTTTTCCGGCTATTTTTGATGATGTTCTTACTGGTTGCCTATCAATAGAAATTGAAAACCTATATGTCGAATTGTCTGCTAATTGCAGGGTTGTCCGCGGAGTCCATACCACAATGGTAAGGCGACTAATAAACTACCCCCCAAAATATTTCCAATGCCTGCCGGTATGATGTTCCATAGAATAGCGTCTACCCAGCCAGGCCCCTCGCCGGTCGGCATAATCATCGAAAAGTAAGCCATGTTGGCAGGGCTGTGCTGGAAATTTCCAGCCACAAATAGGCTGACCATCAGGGCGATGGGGATAAACTTGTCAATGATAGTGCGTCCCATAACAGCAAGAAACGCAGCCATTCCTACCATCCAATTACCGAGCATACCCGATACGACTAGAGTAAGCCAGCCCTCAACACCGCCTACCTGCTGGTAGTGCATTTTTTTGGCCACCACTTCACTTAACAGCTGGTAGTGGTCTGCGGAGTAGTGTTGAGCAACATAAAGAATGAAACCGAAAAGTAGGGTTCCAAACAAGTTACCGAACCAAGACAGTATCCAGAACTTCCCCCCTCGGCGAATCAGGTCGATTCCTGAACAGTTTAGCGCGCTCATGGGCAGAATGACATTGGCTTCGGTAAAAAGCACTGCCCCGGTGAGAATGACCAGAAAAAAGCCGACTGAAAAGCCGAGTCCTTGCAACACCAGCTGTATGCCTTCCGTTTCTATTCCTGTCGAAAGAAGGATGGAGAATAGGGCGCCCAAAGAAATAAATCCCCCTCCCAGTATCGCTAGAGCCAGGATACGTAGAGCTGATAGTGTATGAATGTTTTCACACGTCTCTCTGCAGATTTCTTGTGCGACATTACGTGATGCAATGAATTGCGAAGGAGGTTGAGACGGACTTTGCATAGAATTTGACCTCGATAAGTGAATGTGTACTTCCATGAACGTCGAGTAAGTTCCATTCTTTGTCGGCTGAAGGCTATCCTTGCCTAATTACTTCAATATTGTGCGTAGTGTCTCCAGTGATGGGCAATACTCGGATCTTCAGTATGCTCCAATAGACTAAAGCCAATGAAGTCAACGGGAATTCCCCTCGTTACCTGGTTTGAACTGTCCTAGCCGAAGGGAGTTGGTTACCACGAAGACACTGGAAAGGCTCATGGCACCCGCTGCCAGCATGGGATTGAGCAGGTAGCCGGTAAACGGGAAAAGGACACCTGCCGCTACCGGAATAAGTGACAGGTTGTAGCCATAGGCCCAGACAAAATTGCCCAGGATCGTTGTGCGGGTGCGCCGGGAAAGCGCTGTAGCATCCACGATGCCACGCAGATCGCCGCGCATCAGAACCACGTCCCCGGCCTCGATAGCAATGTCGGTACCGGTGCCGATGGCTATACCCACATCCGCCTGAGCCAGAGCCGGTGCGTCATTGATGCCGTCCCCCACGAACGCAACCCGTGCGCCCTCTTCCTGTAAGCGCTTGACTTCAGCCGCTTTCTGGTCCGGCAATACCTCGGCAAGCACCCGTTCAATACCCGCCTGCCGCGCTATAGCTCCGGCGGTGGCGCGATTATCACCGGTGAGCATGGCCACGCTTAACCCTGAAGCTGTGAGCGCGGAAATCGCTTCCATCGAACCATCCTTAAGCGGGTCGGACACGGCAACCAATGCCGCGAGGCGACCATTGACAGCTACATACAGCGGGGATTTGGCTTTTTCAGCGAGAGACTTCGCATCGTCGGCGACACCGGCCAGGTCGATACCGAGACGACGCATATAACGGTCCGCACCCACATTGATCCGGTGTCCGGCCACCAGTGCCTGGATGCCGTAGCCCGGCTCGGCCTGGAATTCACTGACTGAAGGCAACGTGAGACCTCGCTCCCTGGCACCCTTGACGATGGCTTTCCCAATGGGATGCTCGCTCTCGGTCTCCACCGCCGCGACCCAGGCCAGGACCTCATCCTCGCGGCCTTCCACCAGGATGAAGTCCGTCAGCTCGGGCCGGCCCCGTGTCAGGGTGCCGGTTTTATCGAGAACGATGGTACCCATTTGAGCCAGTGTCTCCAAGGCCGCGCCCTTGCGGAACAGCACACCCAGTTCCGCGCCTTTGCCGGTTCCAACCATAATGGCTGTCGGCGTCGCCAGCCCCATCGCGCAGGGGCAGGCAATCAGCAATACGCTGACCGTGGTGACGAAGGCAAAGGACAATGCCGGCGCAGGGCCGAAGCTGAACCACGTAATGAATGTCAGGATTGCAAGCAAGATCACAACCGGCACGAAGACTCCGGCAATCTTGTCGGCCAGTTCCTGGATCGGAGGTTTATCGGCCTGTGCCGACTCCACCATCTTGATGATCTGTGACAGAACGGTATCCGCGCCCACGCGGGTAGCCCGGAACGTCAGTGAACCATTCTTATTGATGGTCCCGCCTACCAGTTCGGCCTCTTTCTGTTTGACAACCGGCACCGGCTCGCCGCTAATCATGGATTCATCCACGTAGGACTCGCCTTCTTCCACCACGCCATCAACAGGAACCCGCTCGCCCGGCCGAACCCGGATACGGTCGCCAGGCACCACCGCCTCGATGGGTACCTCGACAGCTTCCCCGTTCCGAATGACACGGGCGGTTTTGGCCTGCAGCTGAAGAAGTTTCTTGATCGCCTCAGACGTGCGGCCCTTGGCAATGTGCTCGAAATACCGTCCCAGCAAAATGAGCGTCACGATGACCGCAGATGCCTCGAAATAACTTTCGGCGGTGCCGGCGGGAAAGAATCCGGGAACCAGCAGTGCCGCAACCGAGTAGAAATAGGCAGCGCTGGAACCAATCATCACCAGGCTGTTCATACCGGGGTTGGCATGACGCAATTCAACATAGCCGGAGCGGAAGAACCGCGACCCGGCATAGAACAGCACCGGCGTGGTCAGGAGCCATTCGATAGTCATCCAGCCACGGTGGGACAAGGCGCTGGTGTAAAACGCCTCAAGAGCAGGAACCATCTTACCCATGGCAATCAGAACCACCGGAATGGTCAGCGCCGCGGCGAAGATCACTTTCCGGCGAAGGTCGATACCCTCCTTGTCCTGTTCTTCGGTTTCGCCCCTGACGTCCGACTCCTGAGGTTCATACCCCGCGTCCCGGATAGCCTGATGAATTCGCGGCACTGACAGGGTGTCAGAGAGGAACTCCACAAACGCTTTCTGGGTGGTCAGATTGACACTGGCCTTGATCATGCCGGGCATCTTGTTCAATGACCGTTCAATACGGGAGACGCAGGATCCGCAGGTCATGCCGCTGACCGGAATGTCGGCTGATTTTGCCCGCGGCTGATAGCCTGCATCTGTAATCGAGTCCACCAGCAGGACTGACGTGGCTGGCTGATCGAATTCCACGCTGGCCTTTCCAGTCGCAAGATTCACCTGGGCTGACCGAACGCCCTGCTGCCCTTTAAGCGCCTTTTCAATCCTGCCGACGCATGATGCGCAGGACATTCCGTCAATGCCAATCTCTATTGTCTGCATAACAATTACTCCCTGGCACGGCCCATCCCGTGCCTTTTTAATCAATCCATCCCACAAACGAGAGGCAGCCCTAGCCTTTGTGGGCGATAGCTTCGACAATTGGGCAGCCGTCCACTGATCCTTCACCAGAACATTTCTCCTGGGTTTCTGCCAGAACAGCCTCAATATTGGACAGGCTGCGGATCTGGTGCCGGATCTTTGCCAGTTGCTTGCCGGCAATACGCCTGACTTCGGCACGGTCACCATTGGCATCCTGCAGCATCAGGAGCTCCCGGATCTCATCCAGGGTAAAGCCCCACTCCTTGGCGTGGACAATGAACTGCAACCTAGTGATCGCATCCTCGGGGTAACGGCGATAGTTAGCCTGGGTCCGGGCAGGTTCAGGCATGAGATTTTCCCGCTCGTAAAAGCGGATGGCATGACTGGCCACACCGCTTTTCTCGGAAAGTTCGCCGATATTGAAGGTTTTCATTCATGCACCTCAAACCAAGTGGTCGATAACTGAACCTAACTATAACCTTAAAGTGAACTTTAAGGTCAAGTTTTTCGCTTTACTAGTTAACTTAAAAGAAGCTTATATTGACTAGCTATAGAATTTATATGTTGAGCAGCCTCCCTGGACTTAGGGGGTTCTCAACGGCCAAGAAACAGTATGGCCTAAATAGGTATAGTGAAAGATAAAACAAGATTTTCCGAGCCGGGATTGTTATTTGCCAATCCCCGTTTGACATATGAAATAAAGCTAAGCCAATACGGCAATTATTGCCAGCTATATAAGATACTTCAATGCCCGATCGAAACTCTAATGATTGACCCAACCGAAAATCAGTAGATTCATTTAAGACGCCAAATCCAAAGCTCGGTGTCAATATTATATTTTCCGATAAATAAATGTCGCGTTTAAGATCTCCGTAGAGAAAATTAGCGCCATTATTGACTTGGAAAGCTCCTATGGCAGGAATAAGCTGATAATCCCCAATAGGTTGCATGCGATACTCTAAGCCATAACGCCAAGGTTTTTGGGTATGTCTCTCGATACTGACTTGACCAATATTTAGATTAAGCATGGACGGATGACTGATCTCATCGGCTATTGCAGAGTGTTGATAAAGTAATATCAACATTATTATTAAAGCTAATAAACAACGCCAAGCTAAGCAATTGATCTTACGGCGCACGTCATAAATTATTTCTAACGTATTCATACTCATAATAATTAAATAATATAAAAAACGTCTGTGCATTGAGTGGTATGGCTACCAAAAGAACCACCCAGGCACAGACGAACTGCCGCAAAGACAATGTTTTTAACTACTTTTTTGTTGAGTAAGTTTGCATACGGTGTAGCCCAGCACGAACCCAAAAATGATATGAAGCACCAGTGTGGCAACGGCTGGCATTGGCCCCATTCCCATGGCTGTTGCAAAAAGGCCTTTGCCCATCATTGGCATCAACGCCACCATCATGACTAACCAGCCTAAAATACCAACAATAATACCCATTAATATTGGCTTTTCAGTCGTGATGACTTTAGCAATAACGGTGTAAGCAATTGCATAGCCGACGGTACCAATGACAAAGTGTGCAACCCAACCCATACCAGCGGTACTGTTCATTTGGCTCGCCAGCATTTTAATGACATTGAGCTCTGGCATAACACCCATGCTCGATTTAATCAGCATTAAAATCGATAAAACAACGGTTGCGATAAAGGCTGCAATAATTGAGGCGGTAAATGGTTTCATTGTGTTTCTCCTTAACATTAAAAAGATTCGGCTCTCGCCGAGTGAAAGTCACTGCGTAATAACTCGGGTATACTTCCATTGATGAAAGATTCGTTCTCTGGCTCTGGGTAAATATCGGCCAGCGAACGGATCGAATAGTCCGACATACGACGGAAAATGTGTTGTCGAGTTATGGTATCTGTATTTTCAACGGCTGCTGCTGCGAGCAGCTCTGCGGTTGCTTTCAGAGTTGCCTGTTGATAGTTATAAACGCGCTCGGCTTTATCCTGAACGACAAGGCCTTTACTCAAGCGGATGTTCTGTGTGGCAATGCCGGTTGGGCAACGGTTGGTGTTACAGGACAATGACTGAACACAGCCTAGCGCGAACATCATACCGCGAGCGCTGTTACAGAGGTCGGCTCCCAACGCCAGTGCGCGAACGATGTGAAACGACGTAAATAACTTGCCTGACGCAATAATTTTTACCTTGTCGCGCAAGCCCATGCCGACTAGAGCATCGTGTGTAAAGACAATGGCATCACGAAGTGGCATTCCAATAGAGTTAGAGAATTCGAGTGGCGCGGCGCCGGTTCCGCCTTCACCGCCATCGATAGTAATAAAGTCCGGATAAATACATGTCTCTTTCATCGCTTTTAGTATGGCAAAAAACTCTTGGCGATTTCCAACACACAGCTTTATTCCAACTGGCTTGCCGCCACTGAGGTGGCGTAATGTGTTTATAAATTGCAGTAATTCTAATGGCGATGAAAACGCTGAGTGTGTCGGTGGTGATACGACGTCTTCATCACGGCCGACATGCCGAAAACGAGCGATTTCATCGGTGATCTTTTCTTTTGGAAGGATGCCGCCATGACTTGGCTTTGCGCCCTGAGAAAGCTTAATTTCGATCATTTTTACACTGTCTTCAGCCGCTTTGTCGGCAAAACTGTCGGCATCGAAGTTGCCGTTGTTATGACGACAGCCAAAGTAACCAGTACCAATTTGCCACACCAAATCCCCACCATACTCTAAATGGTAGGGAGTAAGGCTGCCTTCGCCAGTGTTTTGATAAAAACCACCCAGCTGAGCGCCCTTATTGAGAGCTTTCACGGCGTTGGCACTAAGTGCACCAAAACTCATTGCGGAGATATTAAACAGACTGGCTGAATAAGGCCGTTTGCACTGATGATTACCTATAGTGACCCGTAGCTTTTCCGCTTTAACGTTGTTCAGGTTCGCTTTCAAAGAGTGAGATAACCACTCGTAACCGATCCGATTAGTATCAACCTTGGTACCAAACGGGTTAGTATCCAGGCTTTGTTTTGCACGTTGGTAGACAATACTGCGAAACATCCGGTGAACTGGCGCACCTTCGGTCTCTCCTTCAATTAAATATTGCCTGAAATAGGGGCGAATAGCCTCGGTCAACCAGCGCATGTGGCCAATAATTGGATAATTCCGCAGAATACTGTGCTTTGTTTGAAATCTATCGCAGAAGCCAATAATGCTGAGCGGCAGAAAAATAAGCAACAGCCAGCCAAATACGGAAAAACCAACGCCATATAAAGCCATTGAGATGAGTGTAGAGACTAATATCAGGAAAAAAATCGTCACCAAATAACCACTCAGTTCTTATTCTGAACACTGTTAAGTGCCCAGTTGTAGTCAAAAAATCTGACTGGTGTTGATGCTGTTATCTGCTGCGTACCATCTGTCAAAGCACCTGAATAGTCTTGCATGTACAGCAGCACACCTTTTTTGCCGCCCTGTTTGAAGTCTTCGGCATACCAGTCGAAAATTTTTGACAGATAAAGACCGTTATCGTCGAGACCATTTTTATCATCATCGCTTAAGAAAGTGACCATTTGGTCTTCGAGCTGCTTATTTAAACGGTTTCCAATAAAGGCTTCTTCACGTAGTTTGGGGCAACTCACTGCAGCACAGACGAGCGCAGCATGAATACGAGGCTCATCAAAGTCGACACGAATTTTTTCATGCTCCAGCCAGTCCAAGGTTCGTTTTTGACCCAGTAGTGAGAAGAAGTCTTTCTCCCAGGGCGAGCTAAAAAGGCCGCCTAAATCGCGAATGGAATCGGCGTCACCCGATTTAAACTGGTCATAATTGTTGACAATTAGCTGAAGCGTAAAACCATTGTAGGCATTGATTAAGAATGCAAGCTGCTTATCTTCAGTCCATGTCTCATATTGGGTTTGAGTTATTTGCGATAATGATGACAGGTAATCATCGAGTTTCTCGCGCTGTTGATCTAGGGCTTTGTAATTAACCGCAGATTTTAAGTTGTGGTCGTAAACGATTACGTGGCGTTTCAAAATATTCGTAAAATCTTCGTGTGAGTGGTCAAATGACTGTGCGAATGCACTCACCTGAAAAAACAAAGCTACAACGATAAAATATAAGCGGATCATAGTGTAGCCTCAGAAACTCAGTTTTGTATCGTATTCGCGCAACATAAATAACGCGATACACGCTGCCAACATTGGCCACGCCGCAAAAAACAGTAGATTATTGAAGGCATCCATATATTGAGGGAATGAGGATAGCGTGGATACCGCGTGCATCACTAAAATCAACCCATAGGTGACTGTTTTCCAGGCACCGACCACAAAGGCTAAACATAACAATATCTGCAGACTTCCTAGCACAGTTGCAAGCGTTGTTGATAATCCGCCGATGCCATAAAAACCTTCAAAAATCGCAGCGGCATGACCCGGATTGACCAATTTATCGACTGCCCAGACGAACATGACAATAAAGATACCAACGCGTAAAGTTAGCAATGCCCACGGCAATTTTTGTTCAAGTGTATTACTCATAACTTGTGCTCCGAAGCTCGTGCCATAGGCACGAGCATTGAGACATAAATCGCGTATAACGCGATTTACTTAAACTTTTTAAATGGCTCATCAACGGGGGTTCCGGTGATAGCGTTTGTATAGTTACTCATCGTTTTTTGCGCAATACCGAGCACGACTTCCAGCGCTTGACGGTTGCCATAACCCGCATCAAAAAACGCTTGCAGGTCACTGGTTGACGCTTCACCACGTTTATCCAGCATGGTTTGCGTAAATTCACGCAATGCCTGTAATTTACTGTCATCTAACGGCTTACCACTGCGAATATTTTCGGTGATGGAATCATCTGCACCCATTTGTTTTGCAATAGCCGTGTGCGCAGGCACACAATAATGGCAGTCGTGATACACATTAACTGTCTGCCACACAACGGTGAGTTCATTTTTGTCAAAGCTACTGTTAACGAACAGCTCATGAATATCCTGATACGCCTTTAATAGGCCAGGTGCTTCAGCCATAACGGCATGCAAGTTTGGGATCATACCGAACGACTTTTCGGAGCCTTCCAATAGGGATTTGCTATCTTCTGGCGCTGACGATTGATCGTGTAACGTAAAGTCTGTCATGCTACTTCTCCTACGTGTTTAAAATTTAAGCTTGTGTTAAAGGTGAAATGGTTTGTTCAATAAAACGCCTAATTAAGGCGGTATCTTCTCTGGGCTGATTATCAGCCGCACTCATATATACGCCTGTTGGCTGAGCATCCCAGCCCTTGTCGGTTTTAACCAATTGCATTTGTGCGTTACATAATGGACAGGCGATAAGTTGACTCACTTCAGCATCGCTGGGCTGTGTCACTACCGGTCCGCAGCTGGGACATTCGTGCAATGGGATACCATCATCACTATGCATCAGAATCAGATCTAACAGCCCTTGCTCGTCGAGCTTAAACATGACGTCAACCCATTTGCTATCAAATTGCTTAGCGCTATTTTCTTGCAGAACCGTTAATGCTTTTTCTTTGGGCATTGGCGCTCTGTAGGGGCGAGCACTGGTCATTGCGTCGAATGCATCTGCAACACCGATAATGGCGGCTTCTACCGGAATATCATTGTCACTCAGTCCATGTGGGTAACCTTTACCGTCAGGTCTTTCGTGATGTAACTCAACGGCTTTAATGACCAAATTCGACAATGGATGCGCAGCTAAAAGGCGCGCTCCGTTGGAGGGGTGAGCCTTGATGATTGCAAACTCATCATCCGTCAACTTATCGGGTTTGCGTAGCACTTGGTCGGCGATCGACACTTTTCCGATATCGTGTAAGAAACCACCTAAACCGATACGTGCAACATCTGCTTCGGAGAAATCTTCATGTCTCGCCATGAGTTTCGAGTATTGTGAAACTCGCCACAAATGGCCGCCAGTGTACGGGTCTTTAGCTTCCACAAACCATGCCATAACTGCGAGACTCGTGAGCAATTCGGTTTGAGCTTCGCGTGACAGGGTAGATGAAGCTGTATCACCAGACAGTAATGATTTAAGCCGTTTAAACATAACGCTGCCCTCCTAAGTGTTGAACTCATCTTAGAAGCAAAACGACCAATCAGGAAAGCGTAAATAGTGCGGTATGTTGTTTTGGTTGTGTCATCCGGCGTTTTGGATAACACACCAGGAAAGTTTTAGGTCTAGGCTTAATAATGCAACAACAACCGAAGGAGTGTTTATTATGAAAAAAACAAATGTACAAGCGGCCTTAATGACTGGTGTCGCAATGGCGTCGCTAGCGAGTGGTGGTGCGTTGGCTGCGGGTAATTCACAGCTCAGCCTTGAAAACGGCGCACCACAAGAAGTGCAGGAGAAGTTTAATCAATGGATGAGTGGCGAGCAAGTCGACGGCCGAATGGAGCGTTGCTATGGCATCGCATTGGCAGGCGAAAATGATTGTCGAGCCGGTGCGGGTACCAGTTGTGAAGGTACCTCGACGGTCGACTTTCAGGGGAACGCCTGGACGTTTACACCAAAAGGCACATGCAGCTATATCATGACGCCTGAAGGGGAAGCCTCTTTACAGCCGCTCGAGCGAAATACGGCGTAAGCGATGTCTTTGCAAAACTCAAATCCAGTCCATCCCCCCGTTGAAGGGGTTGGACTGAGCTTTAAGCCTGATTTTTTTGAGGCAATTAATGATCTGAGCAGGCCCGATATTTGGTTTGAAGTGCACACTGAGAATTATTGTGCTGTCGGTGGTCCGAGAAAGCAGTTGCTAACCCAGCTGGCTGAGCGTTTTCCAGTTAGCTTCCACGGTGTGGGTGGGTCACTGGGGAGTCAATCCCATGATCTTACTCATCATTTAACCTTGGTGAGCAACTTAGTAAAACAGGTCAATCCCGCCTTAGTATCTGAGCACGTGGCCTGGTCAGTGCGTGAGCAAGAGTATTTTGCCGACCTATTGCCCATTAGACGAACAGAGGCTGCGATAACGACATTGGTCGATAACATTGACCGCTATCAAAGCGCAATCGGGCGACCTATTTTGATTGAGAACCCGACTCACTATGTTGATTTATCGCATGATGTCGCTGAACCCGATTTTTTAGAAGAAGTAGCAAAGCGCAGCGGCTGTGGCTTATTGCTTGATATTACTAACCTTTATCTCAGTGAAGTCAATTGCGGGGTTAGTGCGTCTCAGTTTATTGATCAAATTCCTGCTCATTTGGTGGGTGAAATCCATGTCGCCGGCTTTGATCGTGATCCAGGTCTTCAGGGCAGGTTGATTGATAGCCATAGCCAGCCCGTCCCTTTATGTGTGCAAGAGTTGCTTGGTGCGGCTTATAAAAAATGGGGAAGTAAGCCTACATTACTTGAGCGCGACGCCAATCTCCCAGTGTTTTCTGACTTATTGCGTGAATCTGAGCAGCTGAAACGTATCATGCAGGAGCATAATCAGAATGTCGCTTGAGTCGCAAATTATTCATGACTGCCGCTGCAGCAATTCGATAAGCCCATTTGCGATTTATGCAAATAATCGTATGGTCGGGCTACGCAGTGCACTCGAGCAAAACTTCCCCTCGTTAGTCAAATACAGTGGCACTGAGAATATTCGCCCATTACTGCGTGAGTTCTGCCAATGTCATCCACCAACATCTCCGTATCTTGTTTTTTACGGGGAGGCGCTAGCTAGATTTTTACGCGAAAGAAAATTATTGGTCGAGGCTGATTTAGCGGCTCTTGATCGTGCTTGGCTGTCGACGTTGATGGCGCCCGATAATCATAGTGTAAGCGCCGATGAACTGACTGGCTCCGAGGAGCTTGCGAAGCTGAGATTACATCCTGGGCTTCATGTCTGTGCCGTGCGCCAAGAGCACTTATCGCTCTGGAACTCGTTGAATCAACGTAGCATTGACGTTACTAATGGAGATGGGCAATCACAAATTGATTTACTGTTTTATCGAGATGTCGGCATGCGTGTTCGAAATATGCCACTAACCGATCCAGAGTCGCTTTTTATTGAGTGTCTATTACATAGGTTAACAATAGAGACGGCGGCTGAGCGCATTGCAAACGAATACCCTGATTTCTCGATAAGCAATTGGTTTGCGCGCCTTATTGTGATTGGAGCATTAAGCCATGACGGTCCTTAATACTTTTCACCACCTATTTAAGGATACTTTGCTGTTCGCTTGTCGTCTTTTGCTAGGTCACGTATTTTTAAGATCGGGTCTATCGAAATGGGACGGGTGGTTTGACTTTGATGAGTCGAAACTGACACTTTTTAAATACGAATTTTTTTGTCCGGATCCGCCGCGTGAAAATGCTCTCCAGCTGTGTGATGTTAATTCATTGAGTTATTCCGCCGATAGTATGGGTCTGTGGGTGGCTGAAACAATGGCTTACTTAGCGGGAGTGACTGAAGTGCTGTTACCCATTTTACTCATTATGGGCTTGTTAAGCCGCTCTGCGGCCGCTGGCCTATTGGGAATGACGCTATTTATTCAACTGGCTGTTTACCCCAGCTGGGAACATTTTATCAACCCTGCGGCGTGGTGGATGCTGGCTGCCGGAACTGTAATAGCTTTTGGCCCCGGTCGTTTTAGTTGCGATTATTTCTTCCGTCGATTATGGCTTAGTAAAAAAGGTACTTTATGAAGTTAGTTCATAAAATCGCGTTAGCGTTTGCTGCGGTGGCGCTGGTATTCATTATTTTTATCACGTTGATGGTTTTTACATTGGATGTGAACCAACAAAGTATCAAAAAAATTGAGCAGTATAATGGGCAGTTAGAGCAGGCGGGGGTAGCGCAACGCGCTTTGTTGGCTATGGAAAATGGTCAACGAGGATTTGTTATCACCGGTTACGAAGACTTCATGGATCCTTATAAGAAGTCTCTCACTTTGTTTAACGACAGCCTTGCCAAGTTGCGTAACTCAGAAAGAAGTGAAGCTGGACAAACAGCACTACAGGATATTCGAGACATATTCGACGGCTGGCATGACATTGCGTTACTTCCCACCATCGACATGGCGAAAAAAGGTAATCTGGAGCAGGCTCGGCGTTATATAGGGCAGGCACGGGGTGAAATGCTGCTGCAGGATTTGAGAGCGTTATTTTCCGACTACCGTGAATTAAAAAAACAAGCGATACGAAAACAGCAATCAAAGGCCGAGTTTTATGACTCGCTTAGCGTTTGGGTGATGTTCGGTGGTGCTGGATTGTTACTCGCGGTGATTATCATAGCAGCGCTTTCTATCCGGAGACAGTTAGTAACACGACTGAAACACGTCACTGATGTAGCTGAGGCAATTGGCGAAGGAAACTTATCGGTATCCGTTGCGATTGATAATAACGACGAAGTGAATACGGTCATGCTGGCGCTAGACACCATGAGGCAGCAGTTACAGGTTATTCTAGGCGACGTGAGACGTGCCAGTGACGAAATACACCAAGTGGGTACCAATCTGGTTGCAACGTCTGGTGATTTGAGTCAGACCGTAGTTAGGGAGCGCGCTACCAGCGACGAGGTTTTACAAGCGATACAGGCATTAAACGATCATATTGACCATGTTGTTACGCAGTCCTCACAAGCTGGCGAGGTAGCTTCGAGTGCCGGTAAGCGTGTTCACGAGAGTGCGGCGACCGTCGAGAACGCAGTTGGAACGATGCAGTCGATTGCAACATCGGTCAATGACGCTTCAAGTGACGTGCATAGCCTAGGAGAGCAGTCGCAACAAATTACTGAAATTATAGATACTATAAAGATTATCGCTGATCAAACCAATTTGTTGGCACTCAATGCCGCGATTGAGGCTGCTCGGGCCGGAGAGCATGGACGAGGGTTTGCTGTGGTTGCTGACGAAGTTCGGGCACTGGCGACCCGCACAAGCAAGTCGACAGGCGAGATAGAGACTATGATTGAGCAAATACAACGGGTCGCTGAACGCTCGGTCGAGCAAATGAACTCAGGCGTTGAACGCGTAAACCAGGGTGTTGAGGAAGGTCAGGCTGCTAAAGAAGCAATGCACACGATTCAGACCAACTTTGACGACGTGGTATCGCTCGTGAAAGACATTTCTGTCGCGCTCGATGAGCAAAAACAAACGAGTGAACGACTCGCTGGAAGTAGCGATCAGTTTCAACGTAGCGTGGATGACACGGCGAGCGCAAGCCAAACAACCAGTGCGGCCGCGGAGCAACTTGAACGCTTATCAGCGCAGCTACAGCAATCTTTGTCGAAATTCCAAATTAGCCCAACAACAAACGAGGGTTAATGAGACGTGCGATACTCGCTTGCTGATAATCCTGCGTAGCGTTTGAAAAACCGGCTGAAAGCAGTCGCTGATTGGTAACCTAACTGCTCTGCGATCAAATCAAGCGGGAGCTCTGTGCTGCTCAATAACATCCGGGCACGCTGCAAACGCAATTGGTCGACGAGCTTTTTAGGTGATAGGCCCGTTTGTTTGTGGCATCTATCAGCGAGTGCGCTCGGCGATAAGAAAACTTTTTTGGCCATTTCTTCAACTGACCAGTCGCCGGCGGGCTCGTCAATAATGGCAAGCACCAGGTTTTTCAAATACTTGTCCTGCAGTGCGGCAAGTGGACCGGTGAGTTCTTGGTGGCCCTCAATTACCGCTCTTAATAGATGAATCGCCAATACGTCACTGAGTCGTTGAATAATTGCCTGACTTCCTGGTTCGCCGTGTTTAGTCTCTGCTCGGATCATACTGATGAGAGACTGCATTTCACTGGCCTGACATCTTTGACTTAAAATCACCCATGGGGGTAATAGCCGAAAAACCGTATCCGTTATTTGAGAAGGGCTATTAATATCGTAGCAGACGATGCCATTTTGTTGATGCTCTGGCTCACAAAAAGAGGGTATTTCGCTTTCTGTAATGTTCTTTGGAATGGGAGTGTAGCTGAGGAAATGTGACACCCCTTGATTAACAAAAATGACATCGCCGGCATGTAGTTCGGTGATTTCAGTTTCTTTTGAAGGAAAGCCGAACCAACAGTCTCCTTCGGTGATTAGGTGCAAAGCTGATTTTTGTGGCATTTCCGCCATCAGTGTCCAGTCTCCGCAAAGCCCTGACTGAAAGTGAAATTCGGTTCCCTGAGCAACCTGATTAAGCAGCGCATCGACCGCATCTGTTGTTTTAGTTATTTGTTCAGGTGTTTCGGTCATGTTGTTTTCTTGGGTGGGGTGAAACAATGTCAATAGTAAATCACTCTGTAGACTCAAGGTAAAGAGGCATTAGCCGTTGACTCTCAAAACAGTTACGCTTGCACGCCCACATCCTGCCATTGTCGGTGAAATGGTGCCTTTCTTGGAAGAGCTCGGCATGCTGGTAGAGCAAGTGACTCAGATAAGTCAGTTAAAACATCAAATAACGGCAACAACGGATGCTGTTGTTATTTCGCTCGCGGTGACATCAACGATACGTGCCTCGGTTGAGCGTGTGCTGGCTGAGGTCATGCAGTTAAATCCTCATGTGGTTTTGATCTTTTCGAGTGAGCTACCGCTGTCAAAAAAACAAAAAAACCTTTGTTACCTGCTTTCAAAATACTTTTCAAAACCTTGTATCGCGAGTTATGACAATCAATGCTTAGAAGTTCGCAATGGTCGTTGTTTATATATTTGTGCTAACGACTTAACTGATGCGTCTCGTCGTAGCCAACTCACCCAGTTAATTCGTAACTGGTGACGCACTTACGAATCATCGTTAAATGCACAGCTAACCCAGCTGGTATAACCGCATTGTGATTGTGTTGAGACAGAGGTGTATAAACAAATAATATATTACAGTGGGTGACAGAGGTTAGTTGAGGTCAAATTTTACTTTTATTGTCACTTTCTGGATTATTCGCGCCGAACTCTCATTAAGGTAAGTTTTACTTAAAAAAAATGTCAATTTTAACGGTTTTCTTTTTTAATTTGACGCCACCCTAGAGCGCCTTACTAACCATAAACGCTCAATATAACGAGGCGCTTCGGTTTATTAAACAACCGCCAGCTGACTGTAAAGTCAATGTGATTGCGCCACCGGTTAACTTTAAAGTCGGTCGTTTTACGCGTAACCCAGTTCGTTTAGAACAAGGTTACGAATCCGGGGTTATGTCAGGAGAGTATTTCATTACGAACTACTCGTTAGACTCCATACAGTCAATACAGCGTGTCTGAGTCGGGTCAAACTCTAGACGTTTTATACCGATGTCGTCACCACATATAAAACATTCGCCGAACTCGCCAGACTCAATTCGGCGCAACGTGCCTTCAATTTTTTGCAGGTGAACTTTGCGGCGTCGCGCCCGCTCCTGATACATCTGTTGCTGTTGCATCGCGTCCATAATTCACTCTACTTTAAGTTTGCTCTCGCTCTGGCTTTTTCTCATGCATATGCTAATCGTAAAACGACTTTGCTGTAATTTAAAATACATCATACGAGCTAACTTTATTAATTTAACCGGATAGTTGCGATTTATTCTCGTAACCTGGATGCTCCGCTTGAGTCCCGAAACCCATGTTTAAGCCCAGACATCATTTTCAACGTAACGTTTTTTTGCGCCATCGTATCGTGCTGAAGATACTCTGAGAGAGAGTTATCTCGTTCGCGAGCAGCGTACGGTAAGCTGTCGTCGATGTCGTATTCTTCGATGCTCAGTAGCGTTTAAAAACGTTAAAACGACGATGAGTAAGTGGGCTTTCATCATGACATAACTTGTTATCTTATGAATTCAGTTAATGGCGGGCAGACAATAAAAGTTCCCACACGAGGAGCCGGGAGGGGGCCATGCGGTCTGAGGGTAAGTCAGTTTTTGTCTTTTGGTTGCCTTTGAAAAGTATTATAGCACATCGAATCAGGGGGGCTGAACGGTGATTTTTGGAGTTTAAACAGGTTTGAATGAGTTTCGGAGCCCGTGCTATTGGTAATTTTTCTGGCTAAAGGTCCATTTTGGCATAGTAAAATGTGGCAAGTTTTGCAGCGTTTTGAATTGTTATGTGCGGTAATTGGCTTGCTATCTGGCTAAATGGCCTCGTTAAAATCGGCCTGCAGGCCTCGTCATACCTAATAACACCGATTTTTGGGGTTTACTCCAATTTAATCCAGTTTCGTGGTCGTAGACTCCGGAGGCGGAGGTCACAGGTTCGACTCCTGTCGGGCGCGCCATTTCCCTAGCCTGCAGAGATTTTCCTCCTTTCGTATCTACTCTAAATTCTTTTCTTTGCTGATTTTTCGGCGTGACCGTTAGCTATTGTGGCTGATTTGGCGCTGGATCAGGGCTGTGTCCATTCTGTGTCCAGATTGTGGCCGCGGTTGCGGGTGACAAATTAGCGGATGTAAATTTTGACCTTTGCCTAATCTAATAATAAAACGAACTCCTCCAGAGAAAAAGTAATCGGCTCACTACATGCTTTATTTAGCAGGTGGAGCTGTGTAGTAATTTCCGTTATCGCTCCAGAACTATAACCAGCCTGAGTCGTTCATAACGAAATATTCGCCAAACGTGTTTTCTTCAACATTCTCAATTTTTGTTCCGTGTTTTATATCGCTTAATGTTACTTCATGCTTGCTAATTTCACCTGGCCCGAATACTTGGGCAATATAATGCTTTCCGTTTTCGCTATACAAATACATCGTTGTCTCCAAACCGTTTTTGGCATCCCACTTCCCTATTATTTCACCTACTATTCCGGGATCTACTGATTCAAGAGCGTCCTTTTCTGCAGTAGTTTTGCCCATAATATTTACATTCAATATTGGAGCGTAGTCGGTTCTTGCCCAGTAAACAGAAGTGCTCAACCTTTAATCGAGTTTAAGGGGCTGGAAAGACTGAAAATTCGTGTAGTTATAACCTAATCCTTGTTAAACCATAGCTTTCTGGTTTTTAGCGAAACTATTTATGATTTTGCTAAATAGGGGGAAAGGAATTGTGCTACCAGTTCAGCACACAGGCCGACCTCAACTTTTACGCCTCCCGCCGTTAGTATCTCTGCGCCTTTACCATTGTTTCTGATGTCTGGGTCGAGCATTGCGATAATCACATGCTTGATGCCCGAAGCGAGAAGTGTGCTTGCGCAAGCAGCAGTCCGGCCGACAAAAGAACAAGGCTCTAAAGTGACGTATGCAGTAACGCCGCTTAGGTCTCCTGAATGAGCATTTAAAGCCTCTACTTCTGCATGACTTCCACCAATGGCCTGCGTAAAGCCTTTGGATATTACTTCGCCATCTTTAACCAGCACACATCCGACAGGAGGATTCGGTTCACAGTGGGGAAGTGCTTGTTTGGAAATATTCAAAGCTTCCAGCATGAATTTTTCAGACATTTGAAACCTTCACCCCCGGTTTAGCTGGTTTACTTTAGTATGCCGTCATCAACAGCCTGCTCAAGTTTACTTCTGATGACAGACCAAAGCGCTTTGATGTCGCTCTCAATTCGTTGGTTTACGGAAAGCCCCTTACCTTTAGTAATTCCATGCGCCTTCCAGTTGGGGTTCTACTTCGTTATCACGGACGGTTTAAAATCGCGCTAAACTGCTGATCTTGTTTTGCCAGTCTACGACGCATTCTTGGATTATGAAACCGCTCAATATAATCAAAAATATCTGAACGAGCTTTATCCCTTGTTCGATAATGGCGATAATTCACTCTTTCACGCTTCAGTATCCCAAAAAATCCTTCACAGCCGGCGTTGTCGCTGCAGTTACCGACTGCGCTCATGCTGCTGATCAGGTTATTAAATTTGAGAGCACGCTGATAATCACCGCTGGTAAATTGAGAACCGCTATCCGAATGTAAAATCACAGGCTGATTGCCTGTTCGTTGCCAGACGGCCATTTCCACTGCGCGAACAACCATGTAACGATCCTGCCGATGATGCATAGACCAGCCCACTATCAGTTTGCTGTACAAGTCGAGCACAACGCACAGAAACGGTTTACCTTCGGTGGTTTTGACTTCGCCATTTAGTTTCAGGCTCTGTTGCTGTGAAGTCACGTGCCAGGTGATCTTTAAGGCCAGCGGGTCTGGCGGCCGGTCGCTTTCGGCCTCGTCCTTTCTTATGAGTCCAGCCCTGAAAGCCATTAACGGCCATTAAGCGGGCCACACGATTCAGACTCACTCGTTCACCTTCAATAGACAGATCTTCATGCATACGTGGTGCGCCAATTACACCACCACTGTCCTCGTGGATCTCCTTAATGCGCGTCAGTATCCGCTGATTTTCGACGTCCCGGGCACTGGGAGGCTGTGCTGCCCAGGCGTAATATCCGTTGGGTGACACTTGCAGACATCGACACATTAAGCGTATCGGAAACTTATCTCGGCAACGCTCTATCGCCTGATATCTCAGAACGAGTCTTTTGCGAAGAACGTTGCCGCTTCTTGCAAAAATCCCGTTCCTTTTTAAGCCGGGAATTCTCGCGTTTAAGCCGCGCCATTTCTTCGTCACGGGGGTTACTTGATCCCTTGAAAGCTTTTTAGAGGATGGTTCGGCTTCACGCCGCCACCGGCTGAGCAAAGAGTAATTTAAGGCCAGACTTCCGACTTTAAGCCGATCTATTAGAGTTCCGCAGAGTTAAAACGGTGAGTGGTGCAATGATAAGGACTGAACCTATATAAAACCTTGCGTCAGGGGTTTCGGTAAAAAACACAATCCCCAGTATTACCGCCCCAATAAGGCCTGTATACTCGGCGCTGGTGACTTTGTTGCTTTCTGCGGCTCGATAAGCAAAAACGCAGGTACCGGCATAAATCATCGCAAACAAACTGGAGCCCACTGAAATTAAAAAAGTACTGACATCAAAACTGGCACCTTCAAACCATGCCATTGCAGAAGCTAAAGGAATACCCAATAGGTTAGTTAAGTAAAGCGTGTCCAGAATACTGTGTTCAGCCGGAAGCTTTTTTACTAGCAGATTATTGAGCGCCAGGGTTGTAGCAACCACCAGGGCCGCCAACGCAAAAATGTTTGTAGAGGAGGGGTTCACAATTACCAATACGCCAACCATGCCTAAGACTGCAGTAATCAAAGATAAGCGTGTGACACGCTCTTTAAAAAACATGCGGGCTAATACAACCGTGATAATAGGCGCCGCATAAAATATGGCATTCGCAGTCGCTAGCGGTAAAGTGGTTAATGATATCACCATAAACACCGTACCGAGTAAAAAAATATGAGCGCGAGTGGCATGCCAACGTATATTCTTAGGCAATAATGGGCGCTTAAAAAGCAACATAAACGGTAAAAGCATCAGCGTGGCACTTATTTGACGGTATAAAACAAATTGAAAAGGTGCCTCAAAACCATCCAGTAGCTTAATCAAAGAATCTGAGAGAATAACGATGTTATTTCCTAAGACCAACATAATAATAGCCATGAGCAATGAGCGATCCACCTTTGTTCTCCTCTTTAAACTGTTAGCGATGAGGGCATTTTACGTGGCTCTTTTTATTAAATATAATGATATTAACTAATTTTCACATGAGGTTTTTAGATAATGAGCCTTCCGCTTCGCTCCATCCATTATTTTGTTGAAGTTGCGCGTTGCGAGAGCTTTTCCCTGGCAGCAGAGCGCTTACATGTGTCACAAAGTGCCGTGAGTCATCAGGTGGCACTACTTGAAGGATATTTGGGTGATGATCTCTTTGTTCGGCGGGGCCGCAAAATTTTGTTAACAGCAGTCGGCGAGAACTATTTTAATGAAGTTGCTGGAGCAATTAACGCGATTGAAGGGGCGACTGCAAACGTCAGGCAATATGATACCCGGCAGGTAAAGCTGGCGGTGCATGGTTCGTTAGCGGTAAAGTGGCTGATACCGGCCCTCGATGAGTTCCGACAACGCTATCCTAATGTGGAATTGACGCTGCAAATGCTGACTCAGGATGGTAATTTTGATACCCAGTGGGCTGACTGCTTTATTACAACACAGCCGCCAGGCATGGGTTATCAGCGCTACCATTTGTATGATGAAACGTTAAAGCCCTATTGTTCAAAAGCATTATGGGCTGAGGCTCATCGGCTCGAAAGTGCGGGTGACCTCATTCAATATCCATTACTGTCAGCGATAAGCGCATTTGCCAGCGGCGAACCGGGAACCGACTGGCAGCGTTGGTTTAAAAAAGCCAACCTTCGGTTACCTGTGAGCGCTAGGGTTCACCACTTTAGTCATTTATTACTTGCTGCCGAGGCGGCTAAATACGGACAGGGAATTGCGCTGTTAAATGAGTTTATGACAACCGAGCAAGAGCGTGAAGAAAGTTTGTTTGAATTGCCGTTTCACAGTATTCAAACCGATGACAGTTTCTATTTTGTTTACCCTTCCAGTACCGCTAAAAGTCCCGGGCTTGAGTCCCTGGGCGATTGGTTGGTCGCTTTATGCCGTACACGGCATTAGTCTTGATACTTAACTTGTCAGCCTTAGCAATACTGGCCTCGAGTTCTCTCCATGTAGCGATGTGTCTCGAGCCTAATGGCAATGAGGAACCCAGAATTTATCTTGTAAAAACTGAGTGGGTAGAATCCAGGCGCTGCTAAGAAGCGCCCGGTAGATTTAAATTCCCAAAGTTACAGCATAAGTTAACATCAGTACCGAGAGTCCAATGAAGATAATACACAGAGGCAGAAACTGCATAGGGAGGTTTAGCTCCCTTTCAAGAGCACTTGCTCCTACCAAATTATAGGCGTTTTAGTTAATATTTAAACCACGGTGATTGCTAATCGACGCATAATTTAGGGTAGTGGTTATCTGGCTAACTATCCTTTTTTCCATACCCTTTTGTGGCAAGTTTTGCAGGGGTTGGAGATAAAACGCTAAAACATCTGGCTAAATGGCCTCGTTAAAATATTCCTGAGATCCCTATAGAACGTGGCCTGCACGGTTAGTAACTTCTCTCACCATTTAACGTCAGCCAGTCGCTATTTACTCCGGAGGCGGAGGTCACAGGTTCGACTCCTGTCGGGCGCGCCATCTTTTGAAGTTCTCGCATTGATAGTAACTATTAACTCAATTTCTCTTGTGTCCATTCTGTGTCCCAAATTATCTCCGACTACACGCTTACGATAACTTTGTTATTTTAGTAGGGCGTTTTACCCTTCATTGCTTTCCTAACTGTCAACAAAGCACAATTAACATATGCTGCTCTGAAAGAATTAAAAAAACGGTAATATTTTCGACAACTGGATCGTCTTTAAGTCGAGATGTGTTTTTGGAGAATGACATTGCAGCAACACAAAGCGAAAATATCTGACTTGGCACTGCAACACGGGAGGCTAGTCTTTCACTGCGCATATCGACTGTTAAGCGATACACACCTTGCAGAGGATGTGACTCAAGACGTATTTATTAAACTGTTTAAAAAATCTCTTAAAAGCATGAACGAGGTGAAAAACTGGCCTGCTTATTTAAAGTCTATGGCAGTTACCACAGCGATTGATTATCTACGTCGTAATAAAAGATTAGCGGAAGACGACTTGGAAAGCGTGCCTGAAAATGAAAGTGATACATCAAGGCACCCTTTGAACCAAGTTTTACGAGACCGTGATTTGATACTGTTCAAACAAGCCCTTTTGCAATTGACAGAGCAAGACGCTCACATATATTGCCTGCGTCATGTCGAAGGATACTCTTACCAAGAAATCGCCGAATTAATGCATGTCTCTAGCAATTCAGTCGGCGTATCCCTGCATCGCTCACAGCTAAAACTCTCCAGTATCGTAGGTAAATCAGAATATTTAGGAGCTCGTCATGAACACTAATCACGATTCTATTCAGACTATGCTTAATAAAGTTAAGGGACAAAAGCCTTCGGAACATGACGATATAGCAATGCAGTCCCGACTTCACGCTGCCATTGATGCACAAGACAACCCTGTAGATGAAGAAGAACCCGGCAACGGTATGATTCGTCTTTGGAGTTGGTTAAAAACCGCCTCACAACCAAAGCGATTTGGCTTTGCTGGAACGGCTGCCGCTTTGGTGCTAACCGCTGTGTTGATTATCACCACGTCGGTGAGCAAACCTGCATTTGCATCGGTGGTCAAGAAGTTAAGCGAAATCACCAGTATGGTGTACACAGGACAAATGCAGTCGGATGACCAAGTTATTATGACAGTAGAGGTTTTTTACCAATCGCCCAGTAAAATTAGGGTGGTCAACACACCGCTTCCAGACATTGAAGGTGCACCTTCAGTAGTGAACGTGATGGATACTAAACTTGGTAAGGGGTTAATACTCTTCCCTGAACGCAAAGTTGCCATGCCTATTAATTTTACGCCTGGTCAAAACGCGAAAGAGGCGCTGGAAAATGAGTTACTTGATTGGCACACGAAAATTTTAAATTACGACGGTGAAGTGAAGAGTGAACCAGGTGTAGTTATCGATGGAATAGAAACGACTGTCTTTACAGTGGAGCCTGAAAACATGAGATTGACTTTATGGGTCGATCCTAAGACTGAATTACCTATTCGTATAAGAGTAGAGACAATGGATGGACCGTATTTTGTTTTTGAGGCAGATGTGGCATTTAATGAAGCGATAGACCCTGAAATGTTCGACTTAGCGCCATCTGGCTATGAAATTATGGGAGCGGATTCGGAGTAAGCCAGGCTGTTGCCGAGCTCGGGCACTTGCGAATCGGCCGTGGCGCTACGGGGTTATAAACCATCAGTAATGCCCGAGTCGGCAACGGCAGAACGAGTATCCCAACTAAAATCCAGAAGGATACTTGCCAGAACATGTTTAACTCCCTTTACGTATAACGGTTCTTTTTCAACAGGTCTTTGCCTATTATTCTTTACCAAACTTTCCGGCTATCTGCTCTGTTTACCAATTTACTTATTAAGTAAGCAGCTAAGAAAAAAGCAGGCGTCGCAAAAATGTCTGGATGCATAATCCAGGTTGCCAGTCCCAGTAACACGCTTAAGTACTCGACCCAAACGAGTTTATTTCTTCTATTGACGCCAAACAAACTTAATTTGAACCAGACCGGTTGTTGCTTCCAGTATTTAGATTCTTTATCAATCACAGTAATTTCCTCCGTTAGCTTCGACACATCAACTTCGAATACAGAGGCCAGTGATTTAAGAGATTCCATACTTGCTTTATTGCCGCTTTCTATACGTTGAATTGTTCTTACACTCAAGCCTGACATTATCGCTAATTGTTCTTGAGACCAATTTTTACGTTCTCTCAATTTTTTAATCATTCAAATTCTCCTGGTATCTGTATTCAGGCTCAATGATGAAGCAACAACGTCGGTGTCGGTCACGAAATATACACGACAGACGGGCGACACTAACTGTAGTGGTCAAGAGAAGCTAACCACAGGTTTACGATTTTCCTGTGCCTTCAGTTTGACTAATTCATTATACACGTCAATAATTAACGTGTATAAAGTATATTGCAAACCAAAAGAGCATCACATGTTAAATCATGAAGCGGGCAAAACGCTAAAGCAAAAACTTCCTCTCGGTATGATAGCAACAAAGCGTTGGCTACAAGAGCAGGGCTTGAGTTTGCACTATATCGACAACTCCGTCCGACGAGGAGCTTTAATCGTTGCTACGCCCGGGGTCTATTATCGCGAAGAAGCTTACCCAACCTGGCAAGGTGTTGTGGCTTCATTGCAGCGAATAGCTACGTTCGCAGTCAATGTGGGGGGCCTGACAGCTCTAGAGTTAAATGGTGTAAGCCATTACGTAAATCAAAGTGGAAAACCTACGATTGGTCTATATTGTCCTGAGAAGCTGCCTGTATGGGTTGATAAAATTGGTGTGGAAGCTACTTTCGAATGGCATGGAACGAAGCGATTGTGGCCAGAATCACTCATGCGCGACCAGCGCGTTCTCCGTCCTTATGAATGGTCAAAAGGTTTGCCGGAAATAACGTATTCTTGTGTTGAAAAAGCTTATCTGGAAGTGCTCAACGAGGTACCTAAACATATCAGTTTTGAGCATGCTGATGCGCTGCTTCAGGGGTTGCATAACTTATCACCCCGGAAGTTAGATACGCTGCTAAAAAACTGCCTTAATGTCAAAGTAAAACGGCTATTCTTTTGGCTAGCGGAGCGCAATCAACAGCCCTGGTTTAAACGTTTAGTGTCAACAGACTACGATCTAGGCTCAGGTAAAAGAGCTATCGCGGTAAATGGTCGCCTGGAAAGCAAATGGCAGATCACGGTACCCAAGGAGATGTAAATTATCATGGATAGAAATAGCATTTATTATCGGCAGGTTCAGTTGCTTATGCAGGTGTTACCATTTGTTGCGGCTCATGACTGCTTTGCGCTCAAAGGCGGCACAGCGATTAACCTATTTGTCAGAGACTTTCCGCGACTGTCGGTTGATATTGATCTCGTTTTTCTACCTATGATGGATCGAGATGAAGCACTTAATACGATCACTAGTCACCTGGAGAAAATAGGTAAAAAGCTCACAGCCGAAATTCAGAATGTGACTGTCATACGCCCATTTGAAGTCAAAAAAGACGCGCTCCGTTTATTGGTGGAGCGTGAGGTTCGCGGTACAAAGGTTCAGATAAAGATAGAACTGTCACCCGTACTTCGAGGAACTGTCTACAAACCGACAACCTTGAGTGTTACTGAAGCGGTGGAAAATGAATTTGGCTTCGCAGAAATTTCCGTGGTTAATTTCGCCGATCTCTATGCTGGTAAGATTTGCGCCGCGCTCGACCGGCAGCACCCCAGAGATTTGTTTGACGTAAAACTACTTCTGGATAACGAAGGCTTCACTGATGATATTCGTAAAGCGTTACTTGTTTATATTGTCAGCCACCCCCGTCCTATTTCGGAGTTATTACGACCTCATTTCAAAGATATTTCCGAACTTTATGAGGGGGAGTTTAAATCGATGGCGGACATCGATGTCCCATTCGCGGAGCTTGTGGCTGCGCGTGGGAAAATTGTAAAACTCATGCATGCGGCATTTACTGACGAGGAGAGGTCGTTTCTTTTGACGTTTAAATCACGCAAACCGGATTGGTCATTACTCGGACTTGATGGTGTTGATCGGCTACCGGCGGTTAGGTGGAAGCTGAAAAATCTTGGAGAAATGAGTGAGGAAAGACATCGGAGAGCTTATAACAGACTTGTGGATGCACTCAATTCAGTGGGTTTAGTTACGAGATAATCCATATATGCATTATTTGACTATATTCCATATATAAACTAAATTTTTATATTCTCTATTTAGTATAAATGCCTATATTCTATATAAGGAATTAAAATGCGAATCACCACTCCCGGTTCCTTGGGTAAATATATAGCACAACGGCGACAGGAAGCTGGTTATAGCCAAATGGAATTAGGCAAACGGATTGGTAAAGATCAGCGTTTTATATCCCGTGTTGAGACCAAAACATCATCCATTACTTTCGCTAACTTAATGAAAGTAATGGCTGCTTTGAACATTCGGTTCGATATTTCTAATTCCGCAGATGACGGTTATGAAGTCTTAAATAGGGTCAGGAAAGCGTCTGTGGATGAAAATCTCCCGCAAACCAAGCATCGGCCTCTTGATGCGCTTAAGAGCAATCGTAGGCCTATTGTGATTCGAAAATCACCACCTAAAAAGTAAAAGGAAGATTCGTCATGCCAAGGCGCAAGGCTACACGAGAATTACATTGCGGGATTAATGGAATAAAAGTAGGAACCGTAAGGCGGAAAAGTGGCACCTTCGAGTTTATTTATGATGATGAATGGTTGGGAGCAGAATATGCGCATTCGATAAGCTTGTCACTGCCAATGACATCTAAACGACATACAGGCGAGCGCGTTCGTTATTTTTTTGATAATTTGTTGCCAGATAATGAAGAAGTTCGTCAGCAAATTGTTGATAGAATCGGCGCTTACTCAACAGACACTATGGATTTGCTATCAGCTATCGGGCGTGACTGTGTGGGAGCGTTATCTCTTTCCTTAACGGAAATACCTCCAGAACCATCTATGCAGATGAACCCGGTCGATGAGAATGAAATCAATGAGATTTTAAATCATGCGGTTACCGGGCATACCCTCGGAATGGGGGATGACGATACTTTTCGTATTTCTATTGCAGGAGCTCAGGAAAAAACAGCATTAACCTATCACCGTGGTCAGTGGCATCAACCGATAGGTAACACTCCTACAACCCATATTTTTAAAATGGCTATGGGAGAGTTACCTAGTGGCATAAATATGGAGCAAAGTGTCGACAATGAATGGTTTTGTTTACGCTTTATGCATCATTTAGGGTTTGATGTAGCGCACGCTGAGATAGAAGTTTTTGGTGAGCAAAAGGTACTTGTTGTCGAACGTTTTGATAGACATACGGATGAAGATGGTCAAATTTTAAGGATAAGCCAGGAAGATATGTGCCAGGCTCTGGGCAGAGCCGGGCAATCGAAGTATGAAGATAAAGGAGGCCCGGGCGCTTTTGAAATATCGGATCTGCTCGCAACAAGTCAGCAAGGTTTAAAAGATCAGCAAGTGTTTTTTTTGAGTCAATACGTATTCTGGTTACTGTGTGCTATTGATGGTCATGCAAAGAATTTCAGTGTTTATTTGGACGCTTCGGGTTATTGGTTAACGCCAATCTATGATGTCCTTTCAGCGTATCCAACCCTGGGTAAAATACAGCCGAAAAAAGCTAAAATGGCAATGAGGGTAAAAAGTAAAAACTCCCATTATCATTGGCATAAAATATTACCTCGGCATTGGCCTAATCATGCCAAATTTTCTGGCCTTTCCCCCGATATTGCTCAAGAATTAATTGGTGCGATAAATGAGGAGTTGCAGGGTGCTCTTGATAAAACCTGGGCTGATGCTCCCGACCACTTTCATCGGGAAACAGGTGAACAAATAACCAAAGGCGTTCTGGATCTAGCAAGGAAAAAACTGCTGATATGAACGATCTAAAAAGTTATTTGGAAGTGTTCCTTCATTAACCCAGAAGGATACTTGCCAATCATGGTGGCGTGTCCCGTGGCGCTCAAAGCTGGCTCCCCAATACAAGATGGCTGTAGCAGTCGATATTAACGCGAAGACAGAGAATTTTTGGGACTTCGGCGGCCTTCCCACAACTAAAACTTTGAACAAACACAAAACTTGCTACTGAGTGGTTTTGGATTTATAACAAAGAAAGGTCGAAAACGGCTATCCGCGGCATCCATTCGAGGTGGTAAACGAGTTAGTTCAATAATAAAAGGGACAGAACATGAAGGTTGTTATACGCAGCTTTTTGCTGGCTATATGTTTGCTGACGGTGAACTCCGCATTCAGTAAACAAAGTGTAGCGGATGAAAGGGAAGCCTATATCCGGGCTAACTACACCAAATATGAATATCAAATCCCGATGCGCGATGGCGTAAAGTTATTCACGTCGGTTTACGTACCCAATGATACCAGCAAATCTTACCCTATTATGATGCAGCGAACGCCTTATCGCGTTGCACCGTACGGGGTAGACGAGTATAAAAAACGTTTGGGGCCGAGCGAAGCATTTGAAAAAGACGGTTTTATTTTTGTCTTCCAGGACGTGCGCGGCAAGTTCATGTCGGAGGGGGATTTCGTCAACATGCGCCCGCAGGATGCCTACACTCGCGGAAAGAACGCAACGGATGATGCCACAGATACGTACGACACGATTGATTGGCTCGTAAGCAATATCGAAGGTAACAACGGGAAAGTCGGTATGTGGGGAACCTCTTACCCCGGTTACTACACGTCGGTGGCATCAATTAACAGTCACCCTGCGCTTAAGGCTATTTCACCTCAGGCTCCCATTGCTGATTGGTTCTTTGATGACTTTCATAGAAATGGTGCTTTCGTCACGCCCATGGCTTTCATATTTTTTGATACCTTCGATAAGCAGCGCGATGGCACCTTCGCTTACTGGCCTGAAGGTATGAAAACTGAAACGCCAGACGGCTATCAGTTTTTCAAAAATCTTGGGCCACTTTCCAATGTAAACGATAAGTACTTTAACGGCGAACGCCCATTTTGGAATGAGATTATTCAGCACCCCAATTACGACGATTATTGGAAGTCGCGAAATGTTTTACAGCACTTATCAAACACTAAGCCTGCCACGCTAGTTGTTGGCGGTTGGTATGATACAGAAGACCTTTACGGACCGCTTTATACCTATCAAACCATGTCAGACAACAATAAGAAGGATCATGTTCAATTGGTCATGGGGCCCTGGTATCACGGTCAATGGCAAAGCGAGCAGGGCGGTACTGAACTTGGAGAGGCTCATTTTGGTTTTGATACCAGTGCTTGGTTTCAAAGAGATGTGTTGCTGCCATTTTTTAAAGAGCACCTAAAAGGTGCTGATGAAGCCAATCTGACTAGGGCAACCATGTTCGAAACCGGCAGTAATCGCTGGCGTCATTTTGAAGCTTGGCCGCCTAAGGATACATCTAGAGAAACCCTGTATTTAGCGGATGACGAAAAAATCGTTGAGCAGGAAAACAATACGGGTAGCAGCGAGTACCTAAGTGACCCTAACAAGCCGGTTCCTCATTCTGCCGAAATCAGTCGCGGCTGGGATAGACCATACATGGTAGAAGATCAGCGTTTTACAGCGAGAAGACCTGACGTTCTGGTATTTGAGACCGATACGCTGGAATCGGACTTAACAATTGCCGGGGCCATCGACCTTAACCTATGGTTCGCTACCAATAAATCAGCGGCGGATATTGTGGTGAAGCTTGTCGATGTCTTTCCTTCCATTGATGAGAATACCAATAAGGCTGACATGGAGCGCGGGAACCGCCATGAGCTTGTGCGTTGGGGAGTGTTACGCGGGCGTTTTCGTGACAGTATGAGTGAGGCTAAAGCATTTGTCTCAAATCAACCAACTGAAATTGGGTTTGAGTTGTACGATGTTTTACATACGTTCAAACGCGGGCATAAGCTGCAGATTCAAATACAAAGCAGCATGTTTCCGTTTCTGGATATTAACCCCCAGAATTACGTTGAAAACATTTTTAATGCAAAAGAGAGCGACTTTACAAAGGCAACTCATAAAATTTATCACAACTCTGAGTATCCGAGTTCGATAAGCTTTAACGTGCTGTAATCGACTCCGACCAGACGTTTGATTTACCGGCGGCTCTTCTAAATTTTTCTATTGAGCCGTTGCTTCAACCTGTGGTTCTCAGCTTTTATCTGCTCAATTTCATCAAGCAGGTTTAGCACTAAATAGAGATCGGCCCAGTCTATATTTAGATCCCGGTTGAGACGCGCCGCCTTTTTTACTGTCATCACAGAGGTAACATGAAACATCCACTGACGTGGGTGTTCTCCGGTGACTGGTACCGCAATCTCATGCTCAATCAGCTCAAGCATGGTTTCGGCGCTGAGATTTGCAGACAGACAGAGCTCTTCGAAACTCAGGTGAAAATTGGGTGAGTACACTTGTTGTAAGGTTGTCATTATCTATCGCTCCATTCGCGACGAGGGTCAAAGGTTTCGCTGTCCGCGAGCTGAGCCCAAAGGGTCTTACTGTTTTCATTTAGTGAGGATGGCATCACAATCTTTATTGTGGCAATCAAATCGCCATTTGAGAGCTTCCCGACCAAGCCTTTGCCTTTTACACGTAAGCGCTGACCTGCCTGGCTGTTAGCTGGAATGGTTAGTTGAACTTTGCCAGAGAGCGTCGGCACCTCTACTTTAGTTCCCAATGCCGCTTCCCATGGCGCGAGCGGTAAGGTGAGCAAAAGATTATTGGCTTCCACATCAAATAATGGATGCGGAAGTAATTTGATGGTTAAGTAAGCATCGCCGCTTGGGGCGTTACCGTAAGCGGGGGCACCTTGTCCTTTTAGTCGAATACGTTCGCCATCTCGTGCGCCAGCAGGAATTTTTACTTTGAGCGATTTTTGTACCTGCTGCTGGTAACCTTGTTGGTCATAAACCGGAATAACGAACTCAATTTGTTTGGTCGTGTCGGCCAAGGTGTCTTCGAGCATAACCGGCCAGTCGAATTCAACATCAGCTCCTTTGGCTTGGTTGGCGTCCTCATACCAAGGTTGCTGACGATGTTGTTGGCGACTGCGGGAACCTGCTGCTCCAAACACTGAGTTAAAGAAGTCAGTAAAGTCCTGATTACCCATCGTACTATTATTAGTGTGATAGTTGGCGCTCGATTTCCTATTTTGATTGTTATAACCGCGTTTGCGAGCCTCGCACAAAGCATCATATTCAGCACGCTTTTCAGCACTATGTAATACTTCATAGGCTTGGGCTACGCGCTTAAAATTCTCGGCTGCATCTGGTAACTTGCTTACATCGGGATGATACTTTCGGCCGAGTTTGCGGTACGCGGTTTTAATTGCTTTACTATCGGCGGTCGGCTCTACACCCAGTACTTCGTAATAATCAATAAACTCCATTGCAAAGCCTTATGTTCGTATTATCGAACCTGAGTATAGCTTTAAAGAAAAATTTCGTCTGTGTTCACAGATTAAAAAAAACAGGTCACCGTTTTAGAGTGAATCCGGTAGGTGTAATGGTGCGATGAGAGTTATTAAAACAACTGCGTAATACCCAGCAAAATAGCGTAGCGGCCAGCTTTACTAATGAAAACCAGAATTAAAAATTGCCAGAAGGTTAATCGCAGCATACCGGCTATAAACGTAAGAGGGTCGCCAATGAAGGGAGCCCAGGCCATCAGCAGCGACCACTTACCAAAGCGTTCAAACCAGCGATGACCACGGGCAAGAGATTTTGGTTTGAACGGGAACCAGCGGCGATCCTGATACCGTACCAAAAAACGACCCAGAACATAGTTGACCACTGACCCCAGCGTATTACCGATTGAGGCCAGCCACCAGATTATCCAGACATCGTAATCCATGCGCTGGGCTGCCACGACCACAAACTCAGACTGAGCAGGCAGTATTGTGGCGGCCAGAAAGGCTGTCAGAAATATACTTAAATACATAAAATCCTATTACGTGGCACAGCTTATAACGGATGTCATCAGCGTAATGGAAATGACAAACACAAAAGTTTTTGACTACACTCAACAATGAACACTCATCAATAAAGCAGAGAGGTACCTCAATGGCATTTGAAAAATGTCCAAAATGTGAAGATCAGGTACTGGATAATAACTATAGCTGTCCTGCCTGTGGTTTTGTGAAGAGTGAAAAATCGGAGCAAGAGAACCAACCGGGCGAAAACAGCGCGATTACGTCTGAGAACACATCGAAAAGTTTGCAGATACAAGGTGTGTTATCGCTCGTTATTCTTATCGTGGGTGTGCTTTGGTTCTTTTTAACCTCAGAAGAATCTCAACAAAGTAACGAAATTAATGTGATACCTCTGGTTATGTTTATCGGCGGTCTTATCTGGTACATAGTGACGCGCTTTCGAATCTGGCGTTCGCACTCTTCTTAAATAAGGGCAATAACGCGGTTACCGAACGATGCTACTGCTCTACGGGCTCTTCGTGCAGGGACTCCCATGCCTGAAGCATTTCTTTCTTCGTTGAACCCCAGCGATACCCGCCCAAAGCACCGCTTTTCTGAATAACACGGTGACACGGAATTAGCATGGCAACAGGGTTCGAACCAACAGCATTACCAACCGCCCGAGACGCTTTAGGGTAACCTAATGCATTGGCAATTTGTGAGTAACTCGCCAGCTTTCCCGGTGGTATCCTCAATAAAGCTCGCCACACGGCTACTTGAAAATTTGTACCCATTACGTGCAATGACAAGGGGTTAGACTGCCCGTCTTTTAATCGACTAAACAGTACGTTAGCCACATAGTTGATCGCGTTGTCGTTTCTTACGAGCGAGGCTTTGGGCCAGTCTTTGCATAAATCAGTAAGTATCTCGTCAACAGCTCTGGAGCCCAAAAACTCAATGCGGCATACGCCCCGTGGAGTAATTGCGACAAATATCTTACCAAAAGGCGTTTCATTTACGCCGTATTGGATAGTAACTCCCTGGCCTTCGTTCTTGTATTCACCTGGCGTTACGGCTTCTAGCTTTACAAAGTGGTCATACAGTCGGGAGCCTCCGCTTAAACCCATGCTGAGGGAAACATCCATAAGAGAGCTTTCTCCCTTCAGCATTCGTTTGCTTCGCTCCAGCGTGAGGGCCTGCAGGAAGCGTTTCGGTGTGGTGCCTGCCCATTTACAAAACACCCGATGGAAGTGGAACGGACTGAGATGAACATGAGCAGCAACGTCTTCCAGGGTCGGCTGGCTCGATACATGCTCTGACATATAGGCCATGGCTTTTTCAATACGGATATAATCAGACATAACCATCACCTTTAGATACGATTAATTGATACACCACTATCCAGAAGTGGTAAAACCTAAAGCATCAGACGCTAGGAGTAATGCTGGCTGAGCTATTAATCATAGAAGGCTTTTTAGCTGATGCCGACCCGAAGCTTGCTCTTTAGCAAACCCAGCAATTACTGCTGGGCTTGATTTAACGCCTGAATAGCAAAGCTGCCAAGCCAGTGACCACCTTCGTAGCTATCGCCGATTAGATTAGGGTATGAGTGCGCCATATGCTTATCGGCTATTTTGCGTAAATGCCTGTACTGCGGGTATTGGTTAGCCAGCGCATAGAGGTTCCAGGCGCGGCTGAAATTTAAACCGTCCAGATGAACCAGTTTGCCATCGGTTCTGTCGCCAACTTCACCTACCGCCAGACTGAATTCTGGGTCAGCGAGTTGTGGCATAAAATCATCCAGCCAGGTTAAAAACTGCTGCTTCGGTAGAACGCGCTGCATTAAGCCAATTTCTTCCAGGCAGGGCGAAAGAAAGTCGTAGCCGCTGGGCTCCCAGCCTATGGGGCAGTTTTTATCTTCCAGAAAATAGTCTTTCGCGCGTTTGGCAATTAACTGCTGTAGTCCGGTGTGCTGCTGGTTAACGGCATAGTCGTAGGCGAAACTTAAGCCAAAGGCTGTGTTGGTATGCTCGCCCACACGCACCGGATAGACCAGCCGGGGTAAAAAGTTGATATAGCGCTCAACGATTAAATCGGTTAATGGTTGTAAGTTAGCGGCCAGTTCTTTGGCCATAGGGTCTTCCCATGAATGGAGCTCGTCAGACAGCTTTAACAGCCAGGCCCAGCCGTAAGTGCGCTCAAAGGAGTCATTAATATCTTTACTGAAAAAGTCGACTTCGCGCGCCACTTTTTCAGCGGTTAAATTACCTTTAAGTATGGCTTTGACTTCGTCGGCCTGTTCTAAGTTTGGAAACTGACGTAATAAAGTCACCATTGACCAATAACCATGAGCAGCGCTATGCCAGTCAAAGCAGCCATAAAAAATCGGGTGTATAACCGAAGGTTCCTTTAAATCATCGGCACTTCCCAGTATTACTCCCGTTTTGTATGGATAAGGTGTCTCGACACAATGCAGTGGTAGCTCCACCAGCTTATTCGCCTCGGACAAGGTTAGGCTGTGCGAAGATGTGTGCCCGGTGTCGGCAGCCTGAGTGAACAGACTAACCGACATAAGTAGGGCACTGCTTATAATGCCGCGAATATTCATAATGTTGCCTTATAGGTTCGAGACTGTGTGAACTGGCTCATTTGCTTTTCAGTAAATCGAGAAAGAAAGCATATTCCAGCGCTGTGTTTTGCAAGCGCTTAAAGCGCCCGGAAACACCGCCGTGGCCCGCTTCCATTTCGGTTTTAAATAACAGCAGATTATCATCGGTTTTATAATCTCTGAGTTTGGCAACCCACTTGGCTGGTTCGAAATACTGCACTTGTGAGTCAAATAGGCCGGTGGTTACCAGCAGGTTAGGGTAGTCCTGTGCGCTGATTTGATCATAAGGTGAATACGACAGCATATAGTCGTAATAAACTTTCTCTTTCGGGTTACCCCACTCGTCAAACTCGTTGGTAGTGAGAGGAATACTTTCATCCAGCATGGTTGTTACAACATCGACAAAAGGTACATGTGCCGCTACACCAAGGTATAGTTCCGGCGCCTGATTGATCACTGCGCCCATTAACAGACCACCAGCACTACCACCCATGGCGAAGACTTTATCCTTGGCGCCATAGCCTTGCTCAACCAATGCCTTAGTGACATCGACAAAATCATTAAAGGTGTTTTGTTTTGTCAGTTTTTTGCCGTCTTCGTACCAAGGGCGCCCCAGCATTTGCGAGCCGCGAATATGGGCTATAGCAAAGACAAACCCGCGATCCAGTAGGCTTAGACGGTTGCTGCTAAAGCTGGGTTCTGAAGTTGAACCGTAAGAACCGTAGCCATATTGATATAGTGGGTTGGTGCCGTCTTTTTTGAATTTATCCTTACGGTAAACCAGTGTTACCGGTACCTCAGCACCGTCCCGGGCGGTGACAAACAACCGTTCGGAAGCATAGTTTTCAGGCTTAAAATCGCCCACTACTGGCTGTTGCTTTAACAGGGCTTTATCCAGGCTGTTCAGGTCCACATTATAGTGGCTACCCGGAGTGGTCATACTGGTGTAGTAAAGGCGCAGCTCAGGGTTATCGGCTTCTTTGTTGCCATAAAAATACAGCGTGTAAGCTTTATCCCGGAAGGAAATCTCTTGCTCATCACCGATGTTTAAATTACGTACAAACACCTGTGTCTGGCCACGCTGGCGCTGTTTATAGACCAAATGCTGTTCAAAAATCTCAATGTCTTCCAGTCGTGTATCTTCTTTATGTGGAATGACTTCCTGCCATTGCTGCTTATCGCCGAGCTCATCAGCACTTACCCGCATCAGACGGAAATTCACAGCGTCCAGATTGGTTAATACATAATAAGCATCGCCGTGTTTGGCGATGCTGTATTCCAGGCCGTCTTCCCGTGGCACAAAGGGAACAGGTTTGGCGTTGGGATCATTGGCATCAATTAGTGATACGGCTTTTGACTCTGTCGCATCATGGACAATATAAATTTGAGAGTCATCTTTACTCTTGCTGATGCCGGTGTAAAAGGTTGTGTCTTCTTCTTCGTAGACCAGTTCATCTTGTTGCTGTTCGGTACCCAAGGTATGACGATAGACTTGATAGCCGAGCAGGGTTTCTGGGTTTTTCTTTATGTAGTAAAAATGCTGTCCGTTGTTGCCCCAGACTATACTCCCCGACGTATTTTTGATTTCATCCGGTAGTAATTCACCGGTCTTCATATCCTTAAGTTTAATTTCATACATACGGCGGCTGACGGTGTCTTCGCTATAGGCGAGAATCGCATCGTCAGGACTGACTTCAAGGCTGCCTACGGAGTAATAATCCTTACCTTCAGCTAGCTCGTTAACATTCAATAAAATTTGCTTGTCGGTACCGGAAAAATCTTTACTACGAACGTAAATCGGGTATTCGTTATCGCCGCGCATTTCTGTTGAGTAATAGTAGTCGTCGTTGCGTACCGGTACCGAGTTGTCATCTTTGGCAATGCGGCTTTTCATTTCTTCAAACAGCTTTTGCTGCAAATCTTCCGTGTGAGCCAGCATCTCATCCGTATAAGCGTTCTCTGCCTCAAGATAAGCTAGTACTTTAGGGTCTTTACGTTCATCATCCCGCATCCAGTAGTAATTATCGATGCGGGTATCACCATGAATAGTCATTTCATGAGGGACTTTTTCTGCAACCGGAGCTTCAACGCTTTTTTTAGAGGTCGATGATCTGGTTTCGGTATTTTGATTCGCGGGAGAACAGGCCTGCAGTAATGCGGCACCTAATAGAGCAATATAAACGGGACGAAGCTTTTGCATGTGGCGATCTCGTTATGATTATTATTTTAATTCAAATGATATTAACAAAGTTATAATTTGTTAGCTATATCGGGGGAACCCCGCAGTGATAGGAAGTTGTTAACTGCAGTAGTTTGGCTTTAAAAGCAAAAAGCCCAGCAACATCGTTGCCGGGCTTCCAGAGTGGTTTGCTAATTGTGCAAAGTAATTAGCTTTTGAGTTCACCCGACGCCGATTCAATATGAGCGCGGACAAACCACTGGTATTGCTCAAGCTCGGCAAGTTGGCCGGTGAGCATGTCTTCCGAAACCGGGTCCAGTTCAGCGAGCTTATTGAGTGCGTCTCTGTGGTCTTTATTTACACCGTTGTACACTTTATCAAGTGCAACTAAATGTTCAGTGACCAAGCCTCTGCCTATCGAATAGTCTTTCCATGAACGGCGGTCCACAATTGACTGTGGGGTACCGGCGGGCACGCCGCCCATAGTGGCGATGCGCTCTGCGATGGTATCGGTCATTTCACGAATGCTATCAACCTGCGGGTCCAGCATTTCATGTACGCCAATAAAGTTTGGACCAACCACGTTCCAGTGAACATGTTTAAGCGTCAGTTGAAGGTCAAGCAATGCGACCAGACGGTCGTCGAGCAGCGCTATAGCGTCTTGGGCAGACTTGTCTTTAATCCCAGGGGCGGTGAATTCAGCTGTTTTATCACTTGTATTCATTATTCCTCCTGTTATTTGTTCATCACCCCTTTATACGCGTAAACCGACTTAATGGATCTCGGCGCTTAATAAGCAAAGGCGGTCACCGTATAGGGTGACCGCCTTTATTTGAGCTGCGAACAACTTATTACCTAATAGCGTTCAAGCCAGTGCGCGTAAGGTGCTGGTAATACCCACGAAGGCTTCTCGACACGTAGTGCTTTGGCTGCGTCGTAAGGCCAGTGAGGATTCGATAAATGAGCACGACCCACCATGACCAAATCCAGTTGCCCTTGTGCAACCGTGTGTTCTGCCAGCTGAGGTAAATCAATGCCCCAGGCGGAAGCCACTGGAATATCCGCCTCTTTACGAATGCGTTCAGCAATAGGTGCCATAAAGCCCGGGCCCCAGGGGATTTCGGCGTTTGGTGTTGAGAAACTGATACTGACATTTAAAAAGTCCAGTCCCTCTGCTTTTAGCAACTGAGTCAGCTTAACGGATTCCTGCATTTGCTGTTCGTCATTGCCATCAAATTCAATCACGCCGAAGCGCGCGGTTAGCGGGAAGTTATCTGGCCATACTTGTTTTACCGCACGAACTGTCTCTACCAGGAACCGGGCACGGTTCTCAAACGAACCACCATATTCGTCAGTACGCTGGTTAGCATGAGCTGAAAAGAAGCTCTGGCCTAAGTAGCCGTGAGCAAAGTGCAGTTCAAGCCATTCAAATCCTAAGTCACGAGCTCGTTCGGCAGCGGCGACAAAGTCGATTTGCACGCGTTTTATGTCATCCAGCGACATTTCTTCAGGTTCGCGAGGCAGGTTTGCACCAAAAGCGATAGGAGAAGGCGATATTGGCTGCCAGCCTCTAGTATCATTTTCAGCTATGTGGTCGTCACCGTCCCAAGGGCGGTTTGCGCTGGCTTTGCGGCCGGCGTGGCCAATTTGAATGCCGGCAACGGCGCCTGCTTTTTTTATATTCTCCACAACAGGCGCAAAAGCTTGTGCCTGTTCGTCGTTCCAGAGGCCTGTGCAGTTAGGGGTAATGCGCCCTTCAGGGGAAACTGCGGTGGCTTCGACAATGACTAAGCCAGCACCGCCACGCGCCAGGCTGGTGTAATGGCTTAAATGCCAGTCGTTAACGACACCGTCTTCAGCCATATATTGGCACATTGGGGGAACGGCAATGCGGTTACGCAAACGGACGTCTTTTAACTCGAACGGTTGAAATAGTGCGGACACCTTAAGTACTCCTGTTAATTACTGCGCTTGCTGTAAAAGCAATTTTGAAGCACCTATACTAGCTCGGGCACTGGTTTGAGATAATTAGAAATAATCTATCTCAACCATCGAAAAAATGAATCAAACGAACGCCGCCCTGACTAACCTTTCTGCTCCCGCGTCTCGACATCCAGTTTGAAGTCGACGACTTTCGTTTCGCCGCGATACCAGAGCTCAATACTTTCAGGCTGCCCGTAATAATAGAACACATGCACCGGTTCGCCGTCTTCGCGCTCAAGTAGAATAACGTTGTCAAAGGGCTGCAGGTATTTTTGCTCTGCGTTCTTCGCGAAAATTCGGTTGCGAAGCTTTGTGTTTAACCGCGTGCCGTCAAGGGTTTCTTCGGGAGTAAACACGCTGTAGTCAACAACAAGTCGGTTGTCGTCTAAGCGCATACCGTCGGGTAAATTGTCGGCGCTGTAGCTTTTTTTGACAATATCCGGTGCCGTTAATAGCGGAATGCGGACTTCGATACGAGCTGGCGACTCCGGCATATACTCAGGGGTATACGCAAAGCCATATGTGGTGAAACTGAATACCTCATCTTTGTCGCGTGTTAACTCAATGGTTTCGTCTGCGTCATCGAAAAATTTCACCATTTCGGTCAGTATCACTCGCTTAAATTTTGGCTCTAAGTTGAAGTGGTAGCGGTCTGAACTGCTGATAAAAAGCTGGCTTTGTACCGGCGGGTATTTCAGATAGATCCGTTCTGTGTGTTGATATTCCGGAAGGTGCCGACTTTTTTCATAGCGAATATCAATAAGCTGTTTCATTTCTTCTTCGGTTAAATCGACTCGTCGTTTTGGCCTTTCATCATAAACCGGGCCTGCCAGGTCGATATCAGGCAAAGTGCTTAAATCAATCTCATCACTATTGTCTTGTTGGCCAAGGAAGTGAATTGGAATTTCAATTTTGTGAGTTACTTTATCGCGGGTTTTCTTGCGGGGCAGCAAAGTCACTCGTGCGGTAGCTACAGGCCCCATAAAGGCAAAGGCTTTATGCAGAACGCGGCCTTCGCCTACGGAAAGTTTGTCATGTAAGTTATTGCCTTCGGTGCGTACGGTTTCTGCATCAACTTCACCCCGCATGGCTCGTTCTATGATTTCGTCAAGCCATTCACTCATTCGTTCGTGATAATCAGACTGCAGTGTCGTATCCATTCGCAGTTGAAGTTCCCGCTCGGTTGGCGAGAGGGCTTCACCAATAATGTCTTCGTCTCGCAGCGGCATTGCCTGGTCATCCGGTACTTCAATTTTTATGTCGTAGTTAAAATCACCGGCCTTAACCAGAGTGACAGAATATCCGCGCTGCTCTTGAGTTTTGCCCACATCGCTTGCTTTAAACTCGAACTGAAGCACATCTTTGGGTAACTCAGTTTCAACGTCGCCGAGCAGTTTAACGGGTTGTAGGTCGTCTTCGGTACGCGGCTCTTTGAAATAAAAGCGTTCTGGGTCGTAACGAATTTCATCGGTTTGGGCAACCCAGTCTAATAGGTCAGGTAGGGCTTTGACGTCGCCGTTATCCATCACTACCTGGGTAAACTGCAGCTGACTTTTAAAGGGAAAAGCAAAAGGTTCACGAACCTGAAACCACTGACCCTCGCGTGAAGCGGTGGAAGCCACAAAGTTGTTACGGTAAATATCCAGAAGCTTTTGTGGGCTTTCGTAGTCTTTTAGTCGTTTAAATCGGTCGGCGGTGTAGGGGCGACCTAAGGGGCCTATGTAAGAAGCCTTGAAAGGCTCAACATAAAAGTACTGCGCAGGTTTTTCATCGAATTTTATCGTTCTGTAAATGTTCCGGTGGGCTATAAACTCCTCGCCCTCCAGAGCTTCAAACAAAGCTTTATCTTCAATGGTTTGGATTTTTTTCTTACGCTCTTTTCTCTTTTGCTGTAATTCAGCTAAAGCCGCTTCTTTTTGCTCCACACTCAGTACCTCTCTTGCTGAATAACTGTCGTTACTGTTGCAACCCAGCGTAATAGCGCCCGCTGAAAGTGCGCCAATAAGCAACAAAATTCCTTTTTTATTCATGACAGTACCTAATCTGTTTTACTGATAGCTGTACCAGCTAGCGCTAAAAATTCTGTTCGTTTAAAGCATGACCGCTAAGAGTACCTGTTAAAGCGCACAATTTTAAGTTAAGGCTTTGTAAAAACACAGGCTAGCGGCGGGTTTTACTCGCTAGCCGGCTGATGAGCGCTATAGAGTTGTCGTATACTGGCAAATATGAGACTACTGCTACAAAAATAGACCGGAAATAACCATGTTGAAGCTGAAAACCTTAATTGCCGGCTTAGTGTTGTGCTTATTGAGTGCCTCCGCGCAGGCCGAAATTCTCTACAAGGTGACAAAAGAAGACCAGACTATTTGGGTATACGGCACGCTGCACGCCGCCAAAAAAGACTTAATTAAGCTGTCTGAAACGGCAGAAAATGCATTGAAAAACAGTGAAACCGTGTGGTTTGAGGTACATCCGGAGAAAATTCAAAGTGCTCAAGCGTTGTTTATGCAGCATGCCCGGCGCTCCGAGGGTAAGTTATCTGACACGGTCGATAGTGAAACCTGGCAGCAGCTCACTACGCAGGTTGAAAAGTATGGTATGAACGCCAGTGCGCTGGAACAGCTCAATGCCTGGTTCGCACAAATTGTCATTGTTTCGCAAGCCATTGCGCAATCCGGTTACACCGCCGAAGGTGGCTCTGAAGGAAAGCTATTTGAATTGGCAAGAAACTCGGACATACCAGTTAAAGGGCTAGAAACCGTCGAGCGACAAATAGATGCATTACGGGCGGCTCAAAGCGAATCTGGTGAGGGTGAATTGCTGGAGCAGACGCTTGCGGAAGTAGAAAAAATTGAAGAAGTTTTTGCCGATATCCAGAAGACCTGGCTAGAGGGCGATCTTGATAAACTCACCCACTACTTAAACCAGAACCTACCTCCTAAGGCGTTAGATGAGCTGATCACTAAACGTAATAATGAATGGATAACAAAGCTCGCTAAGGTAAATGAGTCTGATACCGTATTCGTGGCCGTTGGGGCGGGACACCTTGGTGGTCAGCAAGGCGTGCTTGAGCAGCTTGAAAAGCAGGGCGCTGATATTGAAAAAATGTAGGAGATAGTCGCCATTACAGCTGGTTAACGACGTAATCAAACTGTCATTTAAAATCAGTACTATTGCCTGTTCGAAAATATAACGCTGAGCTTGTTAAGCCAGAGGTTTCAGAACGGGGAAGACGGCATGAGCACGAAAGAGAAAAAGCTGAAGATTGATATTTCAGGTGTTGATCCAATTTGTAATAAGTCAAAAGGTGATGACTTTTACGATGTGGTGAATCGTCAGTTAAGCCGGCGCTCTTTTCTTAAAGGTGGTCTTGGCGTGGCTGTCAGCTCCTTTATGTTATCGCCTTTAATGGCGGGTTGTGCGTCCTCTAAAGGCTCTGCCCGTTCATCTGCGGGGCTTGGTTTTCAGGCCATTGCCGGCAACCGAACTGATGTTGTTGATGTACCCGTTGGGTATCGTGCTCAACCTTTTCTGCCCTGGGGTACGCCGCTTGTGCCAGGCGCCGGTGAGTTTAAACCTGACGCAAGCAATTCGGCGTTAGATCAGGCGCGGCAAGTTGGTTCGCATCACGATGGCATGCATTTCTTTCCCATAGATGTGAAAGAAGGTGGCGCCTCCTCGAAAGAAGGGCTGCTGGTGATGAACCATGAGTACGTTGATCCACAAATTCTGCACGCTAATTTTTCTCTTAATGCGCCGCGCCCGCAGCAGGAAGTGCTGAAAGAGATGATGGCACATGGTGTATCGGTAGCTCATATTATTCGTAAACCCGATGGCGAATGGCAGCTTGTTGAGGGCAGCCCATACAACCGTCGAATTACCGCAAGTACCCCAATGCAAATGAGCGGGCCTGTTGCCGGTCATGACAAGCTGGTAACCCGCTTTAGCCCTGACGGCACCAAGACTCGCGGAACCATTAATAACTGTTCGCATGGCCATACGCCCTGGGGCACTTATTTAACCTGCGAAGAAAACTGGGCGGGTTGCTTCATGAACGATGACGCGACTCATCCTCGTGAGCATGAACGGTACGGTGTGAACCGCGAGAACAGCCGTTACTACTGGGAAACGGCAACGCCGGGTCTTGATGAAACCGCGCGCTTTAATGCTTCTTCTACCGGTTCTACAGCCGCGGAAGACTACCGGAATGAACCGAACCACTTTGGCTGGATTGTTGAAATAGACCCTTTCAACGCTAAAAGCACACCGGTTAAACGAAGCATGTTGGGTCGCTTTGCTCATGAAGGCATTGTGTTTGCTCCGGCAGTGGAAGGAGAGCCGCTGGTGGCTTATTCCGGCGACGATTCGCGCTTTGAATATATTTATAAGTTTGTTTCGGCGAAACCTTATTACAAAGCAACTGCTTCAGGCGATTTGTTGAATGAAGGTACGCTGTATGTTGCGCACTTTAATGATGACGGAACTGGTCGCTGGCTACCGTTAGATATTGAAAACTCAGAGTTTCAGGCAAAGGCCAGTGAAGCGGGTGTCGAGTTCCATTCTCAGGCCGATGTGCTGTTAAATACCCGGCTTGCGGCCGACGTTATGGGCGCTACGAAAATGGATCGCCCTGAATGGGGCGCTGTGCACCCAACGACCAAAGAAGTCTACTTCAGCTTAACCAATAATACCCGCCGCACCGAAGTGCAGACTAATGCTGTGAATCCGCGTGCAGAAAACGCTTACGGTCATATTGTGCGCTGGAGCGAAGACAACCAGCAAAGTGCTGAGTCCTTTCACTGGGACATTTTCTTAATGGGCGGTGAAGCGGGTACACGCACTCCAAACGCTGAAGGGGATGACCTGACTCTAACGGCCGATAACCAGTTCGCCTGCCCGGATGGCTTGTGGTTTGATCATAGAGGCACGCTCTGGATCCAGACGGACATGAGTGGTGAGCTGTTAAGCCAGGGCGGTTTTGGTAACAACGGTATGTACGCTGCTAACCCTGAACCTGGCGAGTTGAAACGCTTTTTGGTTGGCCCTGTAGATTGCGAAATTACCGGAGTGGTAACAACGCCGGATGGCAAAACTATGTTTGTTAATGTTCAGCACCCTGGTGACCGACTGGCGCCTGGTAAGTTCAGCAGTAGCTGGCCTGCCGGTAACGGTGCACGTCCGCGTTCAGCAACGGTTATTATTACTCGTGAAGACGGCGGGGTAGTAGGAGCCTGAAATAGCCAGCCGATCAGTTAAACTGATCGGCTGACACTCTCAACACCACCGCTGTTAATAGCGGTTACACCGTGACGTTCAGGCGTACGTCGATGTTATTACGCGTCGCGTTTGAGTACGGACAAACCTGGTGTGCTTTTTCAGCAATAGATTCAGCTTCGTCCTGGCTCATGCCCGGCAAATGAATGTTCAGCGTGGCATCAATACCAAACCCGCCTTCAATCTGGCCAATACCTATTTCGGCTTTGACTTCAGTATCTTTGGGCAGTTTCACTTTTTCCTGACCCGCAGCGAACTTCAGTGCGCCGATAAAACATGCTGAATAACCCGCCGCAAACAATTGCTCAGGATTGGTACCGTCGCCGCCTGCGCCACCCAGTTCTTTAGGCGTTGTCAGTTTTACTTTCAGTTGACCGTCGTCAGACTCTGACTGACCATCGCGTCCGCCGGTTGATGTTGCTACTGCTTTGTACAGAATATCCATAACGATTACCTTACTAGTTGGTGTGTTGGGAACTAACACGCATAATGTTAGTGCAATAATAGTTATCGCGATAACAGTATTTTCCGAACAGTGTTATCGGTATTTTCGATGCATTTGACTTGGCTAGCGGTTGGGCTTGTCTTGTAACTGCGCCCGCAGTGACTCAAGGGTGTGTTTTAAGGCAAGGGCCTCATCAGGCTCCAGTTGAGTGGCACAGAAAACCTGCTCCGGAACATCGCAGGCAGACTGCTCCAGTTGTCGGCCTTGTTCGGTGAGGTATAAATGCAGTTGTCGCTCATCGTCGATATTGCGCTTTCGGGTTATTAGCCCGCGCTGTTCCAGCCGCTTAATAACCGGACTTAACGCGCCTTTTTCCTGAAACAGCTTGCGGCTTATTTCCGTAATGGTCACGCCATCGCGCTCCCATAAAAGCAATAAAATAAGGTATTGCGGATAGGTCAAATCAAGCTTCGAGAGCAGCGGCTTGTAGAGCTTATTCATTGCCAGCGAGGTTGAGTACAACGCAAAGCAAAGCTGGTTATCCAGCCTGAGCGCTTTATTACTGTTATTGTCTGCCATGCGTTGCTCCTGTGTCGTTTGTCTCAATGATACGCAAAGTCAGCTTACAAACAAAGTTTAGGGTTTGTAGTTAAATAAGTTAATGTCTTATAGTAATACAAATTAACTTTGTGCGAATTAAGTTCGGGGTAGTCTCTAAAGCTATTTCCCGGATACCTTAAACCAGGAATCATGTTATATGCCGAATAAATTAATGACTATGCTCGGGGGCTTTGTGCTGGCGGCTTCAGCTATTGGCTCTGCTGTGGCCGGAAATCCTATTATTAAAGAACGCTTTACCGCCGACCCGGCAACCTTAGTGCATGACGGTGTGGTCTATCTGTATGTAGGCCATGACGAAGCTAAAGAAGACGGTGACTTTTTTGTCCTTCGCGAGTGGTCTATCTATTCGTCAGATAACTTGAAGGACTGGACGCTGGAAGGCGCTTTTCCCCGCACGGAATTTGAGTGGGCAAAAGGCGATACCGCCTGGGCTGCCCAGGCAACTGAACGAGACGGTAAGTTCTATTGGTATGTAACCGTGCTAAACGGTGACCCCGCTCCGGAAAAGCAAGGTTTTGCGATAGGGGTGGCAGTGTCGGATGACCCGGTTAATGGCTGGAAAGATGCAATAGGCGGGCCATTGATAACCGCGGACATGACAGAATCGCCTGAATTTATGAAGGATGAGCCGTGGGACAATATCGACCCAACTGTATTTATTGATGATGACGGACAAGCGTATTTGTATTGGGGGAACACGCACCTCTACTACGCACGTCTGAAAGACAATATGACCGAACTGGACAGCGAAATTCATAAAGTTGATATCAATAACATGCCAGGTACCTTCACTGAGGCGCCGTGGCTGCATAAATACCAGGATAAATATTACCTGACATTTGCGATGAATTATCCTGAAGAGCTGGCGTATGCGGTAAGTGACTCGCCTGAAGGGCCGTGGGAATATCAGGGGCTGATAATGGATGTGTTACCTGATAGCGGAACTAGCCATCAGGCTGTTCTTGAGTTCGAAGAGCAGTGGTATTTGGTTTATCACACCGCCGCGCTGCCAACGGGTGGGAATTATCGTCGTTCGGTTTCGATAGAACATCTTGAGTACAATGAGGACGGCAGCATCCAGAAAATTACCCCAACGGCGTCGGGTATTCACTACAATGCGAAACAGTTGCAGGCCTTTTCAAATAAAGAGTTTCTGACTTATCAGGGTGACGGTGCCGCTGTTGCTGCAGGTGAGAAAGAAAACTATAGCCAGCTGTGGCATCTGCAGTCGTTACGCGGTGAGAAGAATACGGTTTCGTTTCAGCCTGAAGCATCACCTGGTTTCTACCTTGTTTCGGAAAACGGTAAGTTAACCGTAAGCAAGCATGATGGCTCAGACAGTTTTATCGCCAACGCGACCTTTAAGCAAGTTGAAGGCCTGTCCAATAGTGAGTGGTCTTCTTATCATTTGGCAGATAAGCCAGAGGTCTATCTGGTATTACATGAAGGCAGTCTGAAGCTGAGTAAACCTTCGTCTAATGAAGAGAAAGAGGCGGCGACTTTCCGGCCTTCTGCACCTTGAATATAATAAAAAGAGTCCCATGTTTTCCTTAACAAGCCGTGCGTTCATCGTTTTTCTATGTAGCACGGGTATTCAGAAAAAAGGAGCAGCTTATGCACATTGATCTGAACGGAAAACACGCCATTATTACTGGCTCTACAGCCGGTATTGGCTTTGCAATTGCCGAAGGGCTCGCCAAGGCTGGTGCTAATGTTGTGATCACCGGGCGTACTCAACAGCGGGTTGATGAAGCCATCGCCAAGATTAAAAAAGCGGCTCCTGATGCTGGCATTGAAGGTGTCGCAGCCGATCTTGGAACCGCGGAAGGTTGTAAAACTCTGACTGAACAGCAACCAGACACTGATATTTTGGTTAATAATGTCGGTATTTTCGGACCTGAGGACTTCTTTGAGGTGGATGATGATACCTGGCAGCAATTTTTCGATGTGAACGTGATGAGTGCGGTGAGACTCTCGCGCCATTATGCGAAAGGCATGAAGGAGCGTGACTGGGGGCGTATTCAGTTTATATCCAGTGAATCGGGCATTAATATTCCTAGTGAAATGGTGCATTACGGCATGACAAAATCAGCGCTGTTGTCCATTTCCCGGGGGTTGGCGAAAGTACTTAGCGGCACTCAAGTGACAGTTAACGCCATACTGCCCGGACCCACACGCTCAGAAGGCGTGCTTAATATGCTTAAAGACATGGCTGAGGAAGAGGGCGTTTCACAGGAAACAATAGAGTCCCGCTTTGTTCAGGAGAACCGGCCTTCGTCCATTATTCAGCGCTTAGCAACGCCTGAAGAGGTTGCTAATATGAGTGTTTACGTGGCATCGCCGCAGGCCAGCGCCACTACCGGCGCAGCGCTGCGAGTCGAAGGCGGTATTGTCGATACCTTAACTTAGCCTTTAGGCCGCGTTGTTATAGGCGCGACGGCGCCGACGAAAGCGACTTAAGCGAGCTGGCTGAGCATCCGAGAATGTGTATTTCATCAGCGACAGCTCGCCGTCATGGTTTTCAAACAGAGCCGTGCAATTTTCCACCCAGTCACCGGTATTGGCGTACAGTAAGCCGTCAGACTCAACCAATTCTGGGTGATGAATGTGTCCGCATACAATACCGTCTAAACCACGCTTTTTAGTTTCGCGGAATGAGGCCGCCCGATAGCGGCCAATGACTTCTTCGGCTTTACCAATTTGGCTTTTCACGTAGGCCGACAATGACCAGTAATTGTGGCCAAACAGGTTGCGAATGCGGTTTGTTGTTCGGTTAAGCCACAGTAAGAAGTCATAAAGATGGTCGCCAACAAACGACAGCCAGCGGCTATGGCAGGTTTCGGCATCAAACGCGTCGCCGTGCATTACCAGCAAACGTTTGTTGTCAGCGGTAGTATGAATAGCCTGACGTTGAATGCGAATACTGGCCACATCTGGATGGCGATATTTACGCATAACTTCGTCATGGTTGCCGGGAATGTAGATAACCTCGACACCGTTACGTGCCATTGCCAGTATTTGCTGAAGTACCTTATGATGCTGATCCGGCCAAAATATCTGCCGTTTCATTGCCCAAAAGTCGACAATGTCGCCAACCAGATACAACCGCTCAATATCAACGCGTTTGAGCAGGTGAAGCAGAAATTCGGCTTTGCAATCTTTAGAGCCAAGGTGTACGTCGGAAATAAACAAAGTTCGGGCGTTCAAGCGAGCCTGAGGCATAACGATCTCCCACTGTGGGTTTCGTCCATACTCCTCTGCTTAAATGAACCGCCGTTGACAGTTCATTTAAGCTTTTGTGACATCGGCAGACTATTTGCGACAAGATCAGCTTTATTATGAATGGCATAAAGTCAGGAAGCATTGTGCACCGGCTCAGGCATTAACCAGGCATAATCTTTAAAACGCTCATAGAGCCTGATACTCCGATCTAGCGTGCTTGTTCTACTTTTTGCCATGACGTCCCTGTCTATTGGGTAATGCGAATATGAAACCCGAAAACCATAAACCGGACAAGCATCTTTACAGTAATCATACATGAGAACCAAGGGGCGCTTGATTCCCCGACGACTTTTGACCATGCTTATTTTAATTAAGTTACTGAGTAACGGTAAAAACTTGGAGGTTTAAATGGATAACAAAGACGCATTTGAGAAAAAGCACGAAGCAAAAATAGAAGAAATGAAAGCTGAGATTGACCGCTTAAAAGCGAAAGCAAAGCAGTCGGAAGCGGAGTCTGAAATTAAGTATGAAGAAAAAATTAGTGAACTTGAAGCGTTAAGAAATGATGCAGAAACTAAGCTGGAAGAAGTTAAGAAATCCAGCAAAGACGCATGGTCTGACGTTAGTAAGGGACTTGAGTCGGCAACAGAGTCTTTATCAACGGCGCTGAAATCGGCCAGTCAGCAATTTAAAAAATAAAGGGTTTAGGGGTGGCTACTTGCTGGCTGTTAGCCACCCTGCAAAAAATGCTGCGGCAAGTGCCCCGGCAATAATAGCGATAAACCATGCAGCTCCAGCCCGCTTTCCTAAATTAATTGTCCAGCCAAGCATTGGATAAAATTTCGGCACCCAGCTGCGCGTATCTTTCTTGCTAAAGTATATGCCGAGCCACAAAGGCCGTGACCAGTTGCTTTCGTCATGCCATTCCTGAGAATTGATTTCTTCTTGAGTCATAAAGGCCTCCTAAGAACAAATAGTAGTCGATTTTTCCGGGAAATCACGGGGTGAGTTGATATCTCCCGCAACTCAATGTAATTTTCAGTCCATTCTCACTAATCTGAAGCCATTATGTCCTCTTTGTTAAACTGGATGAAAACTCTGGGCACGATACCTCTAGCCCTTTGCGTTCTTTTCGTTGTATTTCTGCCTTCAATTTTATTCGCGGCATTTATTGTCTGGATTTTCGACTTGCTGTTTTTAGACCTGGCATGGATGTCCTGGTCAACTTTTTGGTGGATACTGGGCGTTTGGGTTGTGACCATGATCATTGCGTTAGCTGGTCAAGCCGACAAGATTCTGTTTGGTACGCCGAAGTAGTCTAATCTTTAGGAACATAATATTCTCGCGATTGATACAAAATAGACGGCAACATAGCGAATGCTCTTATTTTTTTTAACTGCTCGGGGCTTAGCGGATCCTCTATCGGCTCTTGCTTATCGACTTCCGGGATATAGCGATAATGCTCAGTTGGCTTATTTACCCTAAGAACGGTTAAAGTCTCACCTTCCAACCATCCGTAGTTGTCGCCAAACTGCATCATTGCCCGGTTTCCGGGAGCTTTATCTGTGCGGCTTAAATCCTGCCCTACTGTTGGCAAATAGGCGGAAACACCTGCTAAAGAGAGTAATGTGGGAGCTAAATCAATTTGGCTTGCTGTCGACTTAATGGTTCGGGGTTCAAGATCTGCACCTAAAATCAGTCCTGGTATGTGGAATTTATTGACAGGGATTAAGTCGTCACCGTAAACCCGGGTATCATGATCGGCCACGACCAAAAATAAGGTGTTATCCCAGTAGTTACTTTGTCTGGCTTTTCTAAAGAACTCTCCGAGTGCGTAATCCGCATATTTAACCGCATTATTCACGGTATTTTTAGGCTCCTCATGAAGCTTTATAGTGTTATCGGGGAACTTAAACGGTTCGTGATTAGAGGAGCTAAAAGCCAGGGTGAAGGTGGGGTGTTTAGCTGTGTTGACTACTAATCGCTGATGTAGTTTATTAAATAAATCTTCATCGCTAACACCCCAGCTCCCAGTAAAATTCGGTGTTTTGTAATCATCTTGATCGATAATCGATTGAAAGCCATTACCGACAAAAAAGTTGGCCATATTGTCAAAGTGAGCCTGGCCGCCGTAGATAAACTCGGTGAAATAACCCTGCCGGGATAAAACATCGGCAAGTGTAAAAAACTGACGCTGTGAGTTTGAAAGTTTCACGGTGCTTCGTGCTCTAGTCGGTAAAAAACCTGAAACAACAGCCTCTATACCGCGTACTGAACGGGTTCCTGTTGCGTAAAGCCGCTCAAACCACCAGCCATCTGATTTCAGTCGCTCCAGATTAGGTGTTACCGGTACGCCACCAAGTGATTCGACAAATGTCGCACCCAGGCTTTCTTCTAAAATAATGACAATATTAAGAGGTTTTTCTCTTTTCCGTGTCGCAGGCTGAAAGTGTACTGTGGGGTAATCTTTGTAAGGAAACTCATATTCTTTAAGGTGAGTGTTCTGCTTAACTGTTGTTAAAACTTCATCGGTTTTCATATCACCGTATATAAGATTTGCTTTTGATTCGTGTTTTAAATTGTAAAGTGCATACTCTAAGGTATAAGTGGAATTCAGAATCAATGAATTGACCATGGCATCAGAGGTAACCGCGAAAAATGCTGGGTTAGCCGGGCGATGCGCTAGTGTTGAACGGATGCCGAGTACTACCATCACTAGAAGAAGAGGGTAAACACCCAACAAATACCGACGGCGCATTGGTTCTGGTTGAAATCGTTGAGCAATAATACGGGCTATGCGCTTTAAAATGTATATGGTTAGTAAAGTAGAAGCCGCACCTATCATTAACCAAGTTTTGAATCCGTTCCATAGTGTGGAAAATACTTCGGCGGGATACTCTAGGTATTCAAAGAATAAGCGGTTGGGTCTAGTGTCGTACTGAGCCAAAAAAGCCGGTGTTGAAATCTCCATGAACCATAAAATGATGAAGCATAATGTAAACCACAGTAAAGCAGCACGATACCAGAGACTCTGGACTCGATATCGGTTCATAAAAGGAATAAAAAGTGGGAACGCAAGAAATGGGATGATAATAAAATAGCTTACTTGCATAAGATCGGCTCGTAAGCCCAGAATGAAAAACTCTCCTAACCCTATAGCTTCGCTGACACGGTTGCTGTACAGAGAGAAGTGAAGAAAGCGGAATCCACTAAGCAGAGCGAGCGCAGAAACAAAGAAAAGAAATATTGGCCGCAATAATTCTGCAATTGGTAAAATTGGTTTGATCATAAATATTGTACTAGTTCTTTGTTGCTGCTTAATAAAAGGCAAACTAGCAGCGCATTCTTAAGTAAGCCTTAAGAAACATTTAATAAGTTATTTAAAGATGTTGATGGCTAAGAGGGCGATAGAATGAAACCGGGAAAGAAAGGCTTAGAACGAATTTGGTACGCAACTTTCAATTCGCTGCGAGGCCTGAAAAGTGCGTGGCAGTACGAGGCGGCCTTTCGACAGGAAGCACTAATGTGTTTGATTTTGGTACCTGTCGCTTTTTACGTTGAAGCATCGTTGGCTGAGCGGCTGCTATTGCTTGCAAGTCTTTTTATTCTGCTCATTACTGAGCTTCTTAATTCGGCGGTAGAAGCCGTTGTTGACCGTGTTGGGGCAGAGTTCCACGAGCTTAGTGGAAGGTCGAAAGACTTAGCCTCTGCAGCGGTATTTTTTGCCCTACTGTTTATGCTCGTGGTCTGGGTTAGCATTCTGTTTTTTTGATTTATTGGGTATGTTCAGGAACTTTCTACAAACTAACGCTCCACTATTCCTTAATAGCCCTTAAGGTTCTCTTAAGTAAACGCTCATACAGTAGCAGCATGAATGATTCTGTCAGCGATGTCCGCTGGAAAAGGAGTAATCGTCATGCGCTACCAATGGGTTACAACAACACAGGCTAACCGGTCGTCGGTTGAGGCTTTTATCTGTGAACGCTACTGGCTCAATTTTAATGCCTGCCTTAGTCAACTGCCCGAGGTGCTGCTAGCCCTGTACGAAAACGACACTCTGGTTGCGGCATGTGGTATTCAGTTTGCCGAACAAAAGCCGTTGTTTTCAGAGTTCTATCTCGATAAGCCATTGCAACAATACTCTGTTGGCAACAAGCCGATGCCAGCGCTTGAAAATATAGCTGAAGTCGGTTCAATGGCCGCTCTGGCACCGCCTTATTTACCTTTGCTGTTTCAGGCGGTTATCGATTCTCTCTTGTCGAGAGGAATAACCGCTGTTGTCTTCACTGCAACCCGGGCTCTGCAAAAGTATTTCGCGAGACAAGGCATAGAATTAACCCTTCTAGCCGAAGCTAAGAAAAACGCTTTGCCCGAGTCTGTCCGCGATATATGGGGCAATTACTATGAGCACACACCGCTTGTGCTGGGTGGTTGGCTGAGCCAGGGGCATGCGTTATTCACTAAGCAACGCCCTGCGTCTGTTTTCAGGTCGACAGTAGGGGCTGCGTCATGCCTGTAACTGAGTTTTTTGACCAACTGCAAGCGCACGCAAAAAGTAATCCAAATCAGCTCTCTGTAAGTGACGAGCAAACGGCTATTACTTACCACACGTTACTTAGTCGGGTGGCCGCCCGACGCGACTATTACCTGCAACAGCCAGACCCTGTTGTTCTTATCGACAAACCCAACTCCATTGATTGGGTTATAGATGACCTGGCGCTGCTGTGGGCGGGCAAAGTCAGTGTCCCGGTACCACCATTTTTTACTGAACAGCAGAAGCAGCATTTGGTTCAGCAAACCTTGTCGTCGCCGCAATTGCCGTCGATGACAGCTAAAATCACCTATACCTCAGGAACAACCGGTGAACCTAAAGGAGTTTGTCTTGCTGCCGCGTCTCAGATGGAAACAGTGAAAGCACTGGCGGAGCGTCTGGGAGCGGTGAAGGTTAAGCGGCATATGGTACTGATGCCGCTTGCTGTATTGCTGGAAAATATTGCCGGGGTGTATCTATCGCTTTGGCTAGGTAATGAAGTGGTTCTGGTTGGTTCAGAAACTCTGGGGCTGAAAGGATCATCATCACTCTGTGCAGAGTCTTTTTTTGCTGCGCTACGGCTCTACCAACCGGATAGCCTAATTCTAACGCCTGCACTGTTGGCGGCTATTGTATCGGGTGTTGAGCAAGGTTTGTTAGATAGTCAGCAGTTCAAGTTGTTAGCGATAGGAGGCGCAAAATTACCCCTGCCGTTGGAGTCAAAAGCATTGGCATTAGGCCTGCCGCTGGTTCACGGCTATGGATTGTCAGAGTTTTGTTCTGTTGTCGCATTGAACTCACCCGACCGTCCGGTTGTCGCTTCGGTTGGCAAACCGCTACCTCATGCACAGGTGACTATTGATGAGGGCGAAGTTGTGGTCTCCGGCAACTGCATGCTGGGTTACCTGGGTGAGCCAGACTCCTGGTATCCGAAAAGGATAAGAACTGGCGACCTTGGCTCATGGGATGCTGAGGGCAACCTGCGCATTGGCGGGCGTATTAAGAATATTATTATTACGGCGTTTGGGCGCAATGTTGACCCTGAGTGGCCAGAAGCCCTGTTGAGCCTGCAGCCCAACATCCGACAAGCGGCCATTTGGGGCTCGGAAGAGTTACCCATTACCGCGCTGCTATATTCTCCTGAAAACATCGACTCTGTTGCCGCTCGTGTTAAAGCGGTTAATCAGCAGCTTCCTGACTACGCGCAAATCGAGCGGTATTTTCTTATCACTGAACCTTTTTCTCAGGCCAACCAACAGTTGACCGGAACCGGACGTCTTCGTCGTCAGCAAATTGCTAACGACTATTCCGAGCTATTAACGCTATAGAGGTATTTTATGTCCTTTTTTAACACTTTATGTGAGCAGACCCAGACAGAACAGCAGTATTTGCTGAGCGCAAGACCTATTCAACAGGCATTGCAGGGCGATATTTCATTGCCTCGTTATCAGGCTTTTTTAAGTCAGGCTTACCATCATGTAAAGCATACGGTTCCATTGCTGATGCGCTGTGGCAGCCGCCTGTCGCTAAACGATGAGTGGTTACGCAAAGCGGTTATTGAATACATTGGCGAAGAATATGGTCATGAGCGCTGGATACTCAACGACCTCGATGCCGCTGGCGGCGATGTGGATATGGTGCAGAACTCAGAGCCACATACACCGACACAGGCCATGGTGTCTTTGGTTTATAACGCGATAGACAATGTGCATCCTACGGCGTTCTTTGGCATGGCACACGTACTGGAAGGAACCAGCGTGAAGCTGGCAACGGCCGCCGCACATAAAATCCAGAGCACACTTGGCTTGCCGGAGTCAGCTTTTAGTTATTTGCTGTCCCACGGAGACCTGGATCAGGAGCACGTTCAGTTTTTTGAGCAACTGATGAACCGAGTTGAAGACGCCGACGCGCAGCGCGCCATTATTCAAACCGCTAAACACGTTTATCGCTTGTATGGTGATATGTTCAGAGCTTTGCCGGAGCTTGCGGGTGAACAACCGGAAGCGAGTGTATGAGCAAAATAAACTGGAAATCACAAAGCATAGTACTGACGGGCGCATGCGGAGGGCTAGGTATTCAACTTGCCGAGCTGCTTAGTGCTAAAGGAGCAAAACTTTTATTATTAGGACGCTCAGAGCCCGAGCTAACTGCACTTGCCGCGCATTTGCAGCAGGACTGTTTTGTGTTGGATCTCTGTGCGTCCGATGCAATAAGCCATTTGCACCAGTTTATTGAGCAGAAAAACCTGCGCATTACCGGTCTTATCAATAATGCAGCAACCACACATGAAGGACTGCTTGAAGACGCAACCTCTGAGGACATTCAGCGTGTTATCGACACCAACCTAACCGTGCCCGTGGCTCTTATTCATAGGCTACTGCCTCGACTAAGAGCAAATCATGGCTGGGTCATGAATATTGGCTCTGTATTTGGCGCCATTGGTTTTCCGGGGCAGGCACTTTATTGCGCCAGCAAGTTTGGCCTACGAGGGTTTAGTGAGGCGCTGCAGCGAGAGTTGCAACCAGAGGACGTACGAGTGCTTTACTGCGCCCCCAGAGCAATACAGACGCAACTCAATAACGGCGTTATCAGTCGTTTAAACCAGCAGTTGAAAACCTCGGCTGATGCGCCGGAATGGGTTGCGCAACAAATCGTTCATCAAATTGAGCAACAACAACCACTGAAAACCCTGGGCTGGCCGGAAAAGTTATTTGCCCGGCTTAACGGGCTGTTACCGGAACTGGTTAACCGCAGTATGAAAAAGCCACGAATTTTATTACACCAATTGATCAAGGAAAAATCGCTATGAAACCAATAACTGTATTAGTTACCTCAATGGCGTTAGCTGTAACGCTTTACCTGTCGCCGGTTGCTGCAGAAGAAGTCAGCCAGTTGCTGAGCGTTCAGCAACGCTGGGCTGAAGTGAATTATAAGATCGAGGGCGACGAGCAGCTAAAAGCGTTTGAAGAACTGTCGGCGCAAGCTGAAAAATGGGTTGAGCAAGAGCCCGATAACGCCGAAGCGCATATTTGGCTGGGTATTATTAAAAGTACTCAGGCCGGTGCTGAAGGTGGATTGAGTGCGCTGGGTTTGGCAAAAGACGCTAGAAAATCTCTGCAAAGAGCATTGCAGCTTGACCCTCAAGCTTTGCAGGGTTCTGCTTATGCAAGTCTCGGTACGCTATATTACAAAGTTCCCGGCTGGCCGTTTGGTTTTGGTGACGACGACAAAGCCAGTGAATTATTGCAACGCGCATTGGAAATAAACCCGGACGGTATTGACCCTAACTACTTTTACGCCGACTATCTGTATGAACAGGGCAAGTACTCAGATGCAAGAAAATACGCAGAGCACGCGCTGAGCGCTGAAGTGCGGGAACAAAGACCATTAGCTGATGCGGAGCGACGCAAAGAGGTTCAGGCGTTACTGAAAAAGATTCATCACGAGCTGAAGAGGTAATTGGCCGCATGGAGTTGTTACTGGTTGAAGATGATGCGATGTTAGGACAGGCTGTGGAACTCGGCTTGTCCGAGCGTCAGTTCCTGGTTCAGCGGGTACGCACGGGAGCGGCGGCTATTAGCGAGTTAAACCGAACTCACTACGATGCTGTTGTTCTGGATTTGGGGTTGCCGGATTTAGACGGAACCCGCGTTTTGGCCAGCCTCAGAAAAAAGGGTATGACGTTGCCTGTATTGGTTCTGACAGCGCGAGATCAATCCAGTGAAATTGTAAAGCAGCTGGATAACGGCGCTGACGACTATATGATCAAACCGTTCGATATGAACGAACTGGCTGCCCGTCTGCGCGCGCTGGTTCGTCGCCAGCGCGGCTATGCTTCCCCGGAGTTAAAAGTGGGTGATATTGTTTTGGACGACGCTAACCATAGCGTTGTTGTTGAAGGGCTGGCTGTTAACCTCTCCCGCCGCGAATTTGAGCTACTGAAAGCATTAATGTCCGCACCGGAACGTGTGCACAGCCGTGACAAGCTCGAGCAGGTTGTGTTTCAGAATGAAGCTCAGGTAGAGAGTAACGCGCTGGAGGTTCATGTGCATAATTTACGTAAAAAGCTGGGCCATAAAGAGTGGATTCAGACTATTCGCGGTATTGGTTACCGACTGCAATGCAATTAGTTAAGCGTGTAAGGCACAAGCTAAACTCTATTCGTAGGCGTATTCTTGTCGCTGTATCTCTTTTGTACCTTGTCAGTTCAACCTTGTCAGCAGTATGGATTTACTTTGAAGTGAGCCATGAGGTTGATGAACTCTTTGATGCGGAAATGCTGCAGCAGGCAAAAACCTTATCTGCATTTATGTCCGTGAATTCCGAGCGCTTGCCTGAAGCCGGGGTGATCATTGAATCAATCGGTGCGCACAACTATGAAGATAAGCTGTCTTATAGGATAGAAAACACTGAAGAGCTGCTTCTTATGCAAACTGAAGGCGCCCCGGATGCCAGTGCTTTTGAGTTTATCCCGGGTTTTTCAGTTAAGAGAGTGAAAGACGAACTTTGGCATGCATTTGGCTTAGAGAACGCAACTGGACAGCGAATACTAATGTTGCAGGAAGACGGCTTTCGTTCTGAACTTAGAATGGATTTAACCGTCGATACAGTTATTCCGATATTACTGATTTTACCTTTTATGCTTTGGTTGGGATGGTGGACCATCAACCGGAACTTCTCCAGCTTTAATCGCTTGGCTGGTGAGTTAAGGCGTAAACGTGCTGACGACTACACCGCCTTTGTTGAAGATAACGACAGAGAGGAAGTTGCATTAGTAAAACGTTCTTTAAATCACTACATAAATCGTATAGAGCAAACGTTTTTACGTGAGAAGCGTTTTTCCGCAGATGCAGCTCATGAGCTTAGAACTCCTTTGGCCAGTTTGAAGGCTCAGATTCAGAGTCGACTTGGGAGCGCTACCTCAGAGCAGCAGAATGAGCTTCAGCCTCTGCTAGACAGTACCGAACGGTTGGTTAAATTGGTTGAAAGCTTATTGCAGTTGTCTAAAGCTGAGCTGCCACCTGAACAGCTAAAGCAAGTGAATGTTGCCAGTGTTCTCAGGCAGGTACTTGCCGACCAGTACGTCGCTGCGGAATCGAAGGGGCTGAGCTACCATGCACAACTTCCTACTGTGTTTCAGCAAACAAGTGATGAAAGTTACCTCTATCTTTTGTTTGCTAACGCACTGGATAACGCAATTAAGTATGCGGTTCCGGGCTCTCATATCGGAATCGAAGTCACCGAAAACCAGATATTTGTTTGTAACCGCGTCGCTGCAGACCATGTTATTGATATTGACCGAATTACCGAGCGGTTTTATCGCGGAAAACAGCTAGATGTTGAGGGCTCCGGACTGGGTCTGAGTATTGTGAGGAATTTGGCCGAGCAACTCGGCGTTCAGATTAACTTTCGACATATCGATGATGAGTTCTGTTTTATTGTAACTTTTGATACGGATCAATAAGCGGCTGTATTCCCGGCGTTGAGCGCATAAGCTTAATATTTCCTTAAGGTAGTGTGCCTATACTCAAGTCATTAAACACCTTTTGGAGTTGTTATGGATATTCGATATTCGGGTTTGTCGCGAATAAACCACTGGTTCAGCGTGATCTTTGTGGTTGTCATGCTGACTCTGGGTTATATGATGTTTTTTGCAAATGACAGAGCCTCTGGCTCATACGCCGAAGCCGCCCATATTGGCGTTGGATTTTTTGCCTTCTGGTTTTTGCTCTGGCGCACAATCTACCGTTTAAAAATGGGTTTCCCTGCGCACAAAAAACAAGATAGGCGCCACGAATTTGCCCGAGTTGTTCACTATTTGATTCTACTCGGGCTGACACTATTGATTATTACCGGTCCCTTGTATTTGTTTACCGAAAATGAAGGACTGGCGGTGTTTGACTGGTTTACCGTTAATCTTGATCTCACTGCTCTCAGTATTGTTCACGAACCGGCGGAAGAAGTGCATAAAATTACCGGCCTTTACGTACTGCCGGTTTTGCTTGTTGTGCATATTGCGGGTGCTGTTGTTACCTACTTGTCAGATGAGGGAGCAGCCCGATCATAAAGCTGAATTGGAAATAAATAGCGCAGATTGCTGCTGGCGCAGCTCTTCCGGGACAATACCCAGCCAGCGTTTGCAGGCGCGTCGAAAGTTGTTGGGGTTACTGTACCCCAGCTTCTGCGCAAGCTCGACATTGCTGTAGGGGTGTTTTTGCAGCAGGTTCAGCAGTTTGTGTAGACGCACCAGGTCATATATTTGCTGAAAGCTGTAGCCATGACTGGCCAGCAGACGTTTGCACGAGGAAAGGCTAATGCCAATTTCAGCCGCCAACTCGGTTAGCGAGGCGTCATGGCCCGTTTCGAGCTGATAATCCAGCCACTTAAAAACGCTTAGCATGACAGAAGCTCGCGCCTGTGTCTGATGCTGCATCTGACAAAAGCTAAGTGCCTGATGATATTGGGCTAAGTTGCGCTCAGGCGAATGTTCCTGAAGCTGTTCCGCCGGAATAGAGAGTCCACAAATAGGGCGTGAACTCACCTTTTTTACCCATTTTTTCCAGGTGGGTAAGGGCGAAATATCATCAGGCAGAGCAACATGCCACTGGTTAATAGCTAAGCCTCGAGCTCTGCCCAGCATTAAAAGTATTGCTACACCAATTTTGCAATTGGCAGAATAGCAGAGTTGATTCATTTTCCCTGACAGCCCCTCAACCGGAATAAAGTCCAGTTGTAAGTAATTTTCAAAGCGTTGGGTAGGGGTAAATAAAAAGGGCTGTAGCAGGCTTTGAAAGCGCGACAAATGAATAAGCGCCTGCTTTAGTGTTTTTGCGTGAACGGTCAGGTCAATCAGTGGGTTAAGTCTGTCACTGAACAGTGTTTCTACAACCAATTGCCATAAGTGCGGGTCGTTAATTTTTTCTTCAGCAGACGCCAGTAACAACAGCATTTCATGATCGGTGAGCCGAAAGTTATTTATCTGCAGTTTTTGTTCAGATAATGAGGTGCCCCTGAAAAGCTCCGAAGAGGAAATGCCGCGCCTCTCGGCAAGCGGCAGCAGCGCTCGTATAAAGGGTTTACCAAGCAAACGGCGTTGGTCGTTAGTTGGCCAGAGGCGCATAGTGAGTCATCTCCTCAACTTGCGTGTGTAATGCGGTGATTGCATCAACAGCCGAGAGTTCTTCAACGCGGTGAGTATGCACTTCCACACTCATGTAATTGGGTAACTCAAGTTCGGAGTTTAGGTTCTGAGCTATAACCTTCATTAACCTGTCCGCCTGAGACAAGCGAGTTTGCGGAAGCAGTATTAAGAAATGGTCACTGTGTTCCCGACACAGACAGTCCTGAGGCCTTAGCAGTAACACCATTAACTCGCTGGCCTGATGCAGGAGTTCGTCTCCGGCTTTTGTACCCATTTCATGATTATACTGGGCGAAGTTTTTGAAATTAACGCTAACCAATACAGTCGACTCTGCATCAGTACTGTTTTGTAACGCTATTTCCCGTTCAACCAGCTTGATAAAATAAGGGGTGGTGTATAGCGAGGTTAAAGGGTCGACCCACTGGTGAGACCGAAGGTTCTTTTCGCGTACCATAAGTTGTCGCGACAGCATTTTGTTTTCACGCCGCCATTCAGCTGCGGCAAAACTAATGATAATAAGCCCCACCGGAAGCGGAAAGGACTCCAGCCAGCTTAATAACCGCAGGGCATCGGGATAGCGAAAAAATTCATCTAGTACGTCCAGCGTCATGGAAAAAATAAGTAATAGACCACCGCTGTAAAAGAGGTTGGTTACATTACCCCGAGGCCGGTCAGTAACCATAAATATGACAATTAAAATGGTCAGGAACAGGGTCGAGCCCTCACCAAGAATGTCCAGCGGATCAACGATTTCATAGGGTTTAACGACACCCAGTTGACTGCTAAGCAGCAAACAAAGCAGAACCACTACGGCAATGAGCAGAACTCGCCAGTTGCTGATATAGCGTAAATTAATCAATTGCATTGAAGTCTCCGCATATCTCGGCATTAGAACAAAGACACTTTAACCTCCGGTTGTGACAGTTTGGTGACGCCGGTTTCGCTTTCTGAGCTTAACTGACCCGCATCAAAAGAGCTCATAAGCGGGCGATATGCATCCTCATATTGTCACTTTTTGCTTTTAAGGTATGTCGCATCAATCAAAAAACGACAGGGTTTGAATGATTATGAAAAAGACATATTTAGCTTGGCTTATTGCCGTTTCATGTGGTGCTACATCCCCACTTATGGCTCAGGAAGCGCAGGACCAGAGCGCAGATAAAACAGCCGAAGAAAAGCGCATTGAAGAGGTGCTTACTATTGGCTACAGCGACTCAATAAAACGTGCCGTGCAAGAGCAGCGAGAGTCCGGCGGTATTATCAATGTTCTGAAGAAAGATGACATGGGTAAGCTGCAGGACGACAGCGTTAGTGATGCGTTGCAGCGCATTCCTGGTCTATCTGTAGAACGCGACCAGGGTGAAGGACGCTTTATTCGCATTCGTGGTTTAGCCCCCGATTTAAACTCGGTTTCATACAATGGCACCTCGCTGGCCGCTCCTGAAGCCGGACGCCGAGCCGTGGCGCTAGATGTTATTCCGGCGGATTTGCTGGAATCGGTTGTGGTTAATAAAACCCTGACGCCGGATATCTCAGCAGGCAGCCTTGGCGGTAATATTGAACTGCAAAGCATGACGGCCTTTGACCGTGAAGGCTCGTTCTATTCTTTTACTGCTGATGTTGGTTATAACGAGCAGGCCAGCGAAACGAACCCAAAAGTTTCCGGTGTTGTCAGCAACACCTTTGATGTTGGCGATAAAGCGGACAGTTTTGGTATCGCCTTTGCCGGTAGTTATCAGGATCGCTCATTTACTACCGACAACGTTGAAACCGGCGGAAACTGGGACTTGGATGAACCGGGTCTGGAAGAATTTGAGCAACGCGCCTATTCGGTTACCCGTGAGCGAACCGGCTTAGCCTTAAACCTGGACTATCGTCCTTCCGATGATTCTGAATTCTATCTGCGCTCGCTGTACAGTGAGTTTGCGGATACCGAAATTCGTCAGGGTATTGTGACTGAATTTTCTGATCCAATTGGCGCAGAAGCTAGTGCTGGCGGCGAAATTGTTCGTGAGCTTAAAGACCGCAAAGAAACCCAGGAAATTACAGCGATTGTGCTGGGCACTAAACAGAAATTTGATGACTGGCATGTCACTTTGGAGGCAGGTACCAGTAAAGCCAGCGAAGATCAGCCTTTTGCTATTGGTGGAGCCAAGTTTACGCAGGAATTTGACGAAGGCCTGGGCTACTCAGGTCTGAAACGCTTGCAACTGAACGCGCCAGATACTGCATATCAGGCGTCAGAATATGAAATTGATGAAGTGGAAGTGAGTGACGCCTACACCGAAGAGACTGAAAAGAACGTTAAGCTGGATGTGGCTTATGACTGGTTACAACCCAGCTATCAGGTTACTTTTAAAGGCGGTGTTAAGTTAAGCCAACGCGAAAAGTCCGCAGAAGAAAACATCTTTATTATGGAAGACTTTGCTGACCTGGGTGTTACCGGATTAACGCTTGCTGACTACGAAACGTCGTCAAATGTTGAGTACGGTCTGGACAGATTTGGCCCCGGCGCTTCCGCCGGCAAACTTTGGGACATGATTAATACCTTCGAGTTACAAAACTTCCGGGATGAAGTTGAATCGAGAATCGCCTCTTACGAAATTGATGAAGACATCAGTGCCGGTTACCTGATGGCCGACATGGGCTTTGGTAAGTGGCAGGTTATTGCTGGCGCACGTTATGAACATGAGGAGCGCGAAGGACGCGGTAACCGTTATGACGACGAACTGGAAACCTTTACACCAGTTTCGGATAAATTCAGCGATGCAAACTGGCTTCCTAGTGTGGTGACGCGCTACGACTTAAGTAATGACACTATTATTCGTGCGGCATACAGCACCGGTCTTGTCAGACCTAACTTTGAACAGGTTAGATCCAGCTATTACCTGGAAAATGACGATGGCGACCTGAAAGCTGAATTCGGTAACCCGGATCTTGAACCATTAACCACGCAGAACCTCGATTTTGGTATTGAGCATTATGATGACACTCTGGGTGTTATTTCCGCCATGGCCTTTTACAAAGACATTAAAAACTTTGTCTATGAAGCCGATGTTGCCGGTCGTCCGGGTTACGAAAACTTCGATGAAGCCGTCACTTATATCAACGGTGATGACGCTTACGTCTACGGTTTAGAAGTCAACTTTGTGCATCAGGTGTCTGGTTTTAATAACTGGCTGGATAACTTCTTAATCAATACCAACCTGACTTTCACTGACTCGGAAGCAACGGTTGACTGGATTGACGATGGTCAGCTTGTGTCACGCGACATTACGCTGCCGAGCCAGTCTGATACCACAGCAAACTTTGCGCTTGGCTACGAAGTTTATGATGTCAGCTTACGTTTGGCAGCGAACTATAAGTCAAAGTATCTGGCTGAGCTTGGTGACGTTGAAGACAGCCGTTACGACATTTACGAAGACGACAATCTGACTCTGGACTTTTCCGCGAAATGGCTCATTAACGACCATGTCAGCCTGAGCTTTGCGGCCAACAACATTACCGATGAACCCTACTATGTTTACACCGGCCAGAAGCGATACAACGCACAGTACGAAAGCTATGGCCGCAGCTTCACTCTGGGTGTGCAGCTAATTAACTGGTAACACGGAATAACGGTATTTAAAGGATAACCATGAGAAATAAAATGATTTTAAGCGCAGTAGCATCAAGTTTGATGCTACTTGCCGCTTGCGGTACGTCAGCGACAGAGACCAATGTTCGTCATAAAGTCGCACTGAATAATGACTACCTGAAAGTCACTGCTGACGGACTCAGTCTGGGTGATAAACGCGTTGCCGAAGGCGATTTTTTCCACCTGCGGACTCTGCCGTTAAGTAACGGTGAAACCCTGATTGGCGCAATGGAGGGCAACACTCAGGAGCTTATTCTCTGGCGTGCCAGCGGCAAAGCTATACAGCCGGTGTGGAAGGGCGAAATTACCAGCCGCGTGGTAGAGGATATCTGCTTTTACGAGAGCTACGAAAACCAGCAGCTGTCTGTATTTCTGCTTGGCGGCCGTGGCGGTGCAGAACAGCGATTGTTAAAGCAGGACGAAAAGTGGCTAAAAGAGCCGCTGGTTATACGTAATATGAACGTACCTTTTGATAGCACGGCTTGTGTTGTATCGAATGCGGAACAAAAGCTGTATGTTGCCGAAGCGGATCAGGCTGTGTGGGCGTATAACGCAGAGCCGGAAGTTGATCAGGGGCGCGACTTAATTGCGGCAGCCAAACCTTTTGGTGTTATTGAAGGCGAAGTGAAAGCGCTGGAGCTGCTTGATGACGGCAGTTTGCTGGTGCTTGAAGAAGAGCCGCCGCGGTTGCTGGTGTATCGTCAGAATGAGCAGGGTTTTAAGTTTGATAAAGCCTTTGCAATTGACGACGCTGAAGCTTTAACCGATGTGTCTGATTTAGGAAATGGCGAGCTATTGCTGACAGAAGAAGACATGACCGCAACGAGCAAGCTGACAATTGATACTCTGGAGTCAAAACAGCGTTCGGTTAAAAAGCCGGTGTCTCAGGTTGAGGCAACACTGCAGACTGAACCCTCACCGTTACGCGGAGATGCAATTGATGATCCTGCTGTTTGGGTACATCCGGAAGCCCCTGAGAAAAGCCGCATTTTGGCTACAGACAAGCGCACAGGTCTCTATGTTTATGACATGTCCGGTAACATTGTTCAGGAACTCCCTGTAGGCCGGCTGAATAATGTCGATGTCCGTGGCTCCTGGGCAGTTGCTTCCTTGCGTGACAATAACAGCCTGCAATTGTTTGATATTAACGCAGACGGAAAGCTTTCGGTTGGTACTAATGCGCTTACCGATATTGACGAAATTTACGGTCTTTGCATGGGCTACAATGAGTCGACAGAACAGACCTCCGTTTATGTAAACGGCAAATCCGGCGTTATTCAGCAGTTTGTTATAAGCAACGACGGCAAGATGGAAAAAGTTAGAGAGTTAAGCGTTCCTTCTCAGCCTGAAGGTTGTGTTGTCGATGATAAAACGCAACGTTTATTCGTTGGTGAAGAGGACGTTGCAGTATGGTTATTTGATGCTGCAGCGGATGGTTCAACCTCCGGTGAAGCCATTATTAATGTTGACCAACATGAAGAGCTGGTTGACGACATTGAAGGTGTTACCTTCGCAAATGTTGATGGCAAAGATTTATTGTTTGTCTCAAGTCAGGGCAACGATAGTTACATTGTGTTCGAAGGGCAGGCGCCTTGGCCGTTGCTTTCGCATTTTCGTATTCGCACCAATACCGAGTTAGCTATTGATGGCGCATCAGAAACCGACGGTATTGACGTAACAACTCGGTCTTTGGGTAAAGGGTTTGAGCAAGGCGCGTTTATGGTTCAGGACGGACGTAACCGTATGCCGGAAGCGGGTCAGAACCTTAAACTGGTGCCGTTAGAGAATATTCTTAAAACCATTAAGTAAGTAGTTACTTCTTACACACTTACTGACAAAGCCGTCCGGTAGTTAACGCTGCCGGGCGGCTTTGTTCTTAAACAAAATGACTCGGTCGCTAACTACTTCAATGCGTAACTGGAAGCGTTGTGCTATCCATTGCATGGTTTTTGGTGTGTAAAAGCTGATATGGGTGGGGTCCCCTTTGTAGCTCCACAGGTTAAAGTCGTCAGCCGTTTCTTTTGTGAACATGCAGGTCATTACTCCCAGCCAGCCGCCGGGTTTGATCAGGCCAAATAACTGCGCCCAGCTCTTATCGGGCTCCCGAAAATGTTCTGCTACTTCGGTGCAGGTGACAAAGTCATACTGACGACTCAGCTGACCGATATCCGGCGCGTAATAGATGTCATAAACAGACATCTTCATCCCCTGCTCTTCGAGCATCAAATTCAATGTCGGACCCGGGCCGGAGCCAAAATCGAGCCCCTCCATACCCGGAGACAGTTTATCAAGTAAAGGGGTTGCCAGGTTATTTAAAAACTTACGGTAGCCAACATCGTTTGGGCCATTTTCATGATAGTCGTAAATGAGCTTCTCTTCGGCTTGAGACAGCAGGGTGTCAGGGTCTGCGAAAATAAGATCGCACTCCGTGCAGCGAAAATACGGACGCTTTTTATCTGCACAAAAAGGCTTGGATATTGAGGAACATAGAGTACATTGCATGGGGGTATGCTACCTCAGGTCCTCAACCTATGCTAGATCCAAAGATACTTCACCAATCTCGGGGGCATTCCGATCTTTCCCTCTATTTTTCGTGTATCTATAAAACCTATCAAAGCAAACGAAATCTTACCTTTGAGTAAATAACCGGGCGTTGCTATAACTTACATAACGAATATTCAAATTGAGCACAGAAAATAAGGAAGGCTAAATGACTAAATCAAGTGGTGGCGGTAAATGCCCTATCATGCACGGCAGCATGACCTCTGAGAAAAAGACGAACACCCACTGGTGGCCAAACTCGCTGAAGCTGGAAATTCTGCGTCAGCACGACACCAAAGCGAATCCAATGGATGATGACTTTAACTATGCAGAAGAATTCAAGAAGATCAATTTAGAAGAGTTAAAGCAAGACCTCAAAGATCTCATGACCGACAGCCAAGAGTGGTGGCCGGCAGATTGGGGTCACTATGGTGGCTTAATGATTCGTATGGCTTGGCACTCGGCCGGTTCTTATCGTTTAGCCGATGGTCGCGGTGGCGGCGGTACGGGTAACCAACGCTTTGCGCCGTTAAACAGCTGGCCGGATAACGTAAGCTTAGACAAAGCGCGTCGCTTATTGTGGCCAATTAAGAAAAAGTACGGCAACAAATTGTCCTGGGCCGATCTATTCATTCTGGCCGGTAATATGGCTTATGAATCGATGGGTCTTAAAACCTTTGGTTTTGCCGGCGGCCGTGAGGATATCTGGCACCCTGAAGAAGACACTTACTGGGGCAGCGAGAAGGAATGGCTGGCGGAAACTAAAAACCGCTACAGTTCAGATGAAGAGCGCGATTCACTGGAGAACCCACTGGCTGCAGTACAAATGGGCTTAATTTACGTGAACCCGGAAGGCGTTGACGGTAACCCCGACCCACTTCGTACCGCAAAGGACGTACGCGAAACCTTTAAGCGCATGGCAATGAACGATGAAGAAACCTGTGCGTTAACTGCGGGCGGTCATACTGTGGGTAAGTGTCACGGTAATGGCAAAGAAGAAAACTTAGGCCCAGAACCTGAAGCGGCAGATGTTGAAGAGCAGGGCATGGGCTGGCGCAACAGTGGCGGCAAAGGCGTGGGTCGCGACACCATGAGCAGTGGTATTGAAGGTGCCTGGACGACCAACCCGACCCAATGGGATAACGGTTACTTCTACCTGCTGTTTAATTACGAGTGGGAGCTGAAGAAAAGCCCGGCCGGTGCGTGGCAGTGGGAGCCTATCGACATTAAAGAGGAAGATAAACCGGTCGATGTGGAAGATCCGTCCATTCGTCATAACCCAATTATGACTGACGCTGATATGGCGATGAAAATGGATCCGGACTATCGCAAAATTGCGGAGAAGTTCTACAAAGACCCAGAGTACTTTGCTGACGTATTCGCCCGTGCCTGGTTTAAACTGACGCACCGCGATTTAGGTCCCAAAGACCGCTACTTAGGTGCCGATGTGCCGGAAGAAGACCTGATTTGGCAGGATCCTATTCCGAAAGTGGACTACTCCTTAAGCGAACAAGAAATTGCTGATTTAAAAGAGAAGTTATTAAACACAGAGTTAACGTCTTACGAACTGATTTCTACCGCATGGGACAGCGCACGTAACTTCCGTTGCTCAGATTTCCGTGGCGGCGCCAATGGTGCTCGTATTCGTTTAGCGCCGCAAAAAGACTGGCACGGTAACGAGCCGGAAAAACTGCACAAAGTCCTTCGTGTACTGGAAGACCTGCAGTCTACGCTGGACAAGAAAGTGAGTTTAGCGGACCTGATTGTTTTAGGTGGTACGGCTGCCGTTGAAAAAGCCGCAAAAGATGCCGGTTATAACGTAACGGTTCCATTTGCGCCGGGCCGTGGTGATGCGACAGACGAACAGACCGATGTAGAAAGCTTCGAGCCTTTAGAGCCATTGCATGACGGTTACCGTAACTATCTGAAAAAAGATTACGCGGTACCGGCGGAAGAGCTGATGCTGGATCGCACCCATTTGATGGGATTAACGGCGCCAGAAATGACAGTTCTTGTCGGTGGTATGCGCGCTTTAGGCGCTAACTACGGTGAGTCTGAGCACGGTGTATTCACTGACCGTGTCGGTACGTTAACCAACGACTTTTTCGTTAACCTGACCGACATGAACAATGTCTGGAAGAAAGCGGATGACCACTACGAAGTTCGTGACCGCAAAACTGACGAACTGAAGTGGACAGCAAGCCGCATTGACTTAGTCTTCGGTTCAAACTCTATACTGCGCTCGTATTCAGAGCTGTACGCTCAGGACGACAATCAGGAGAAGTTTGTTAAAGACTTTGTGAAGGCCTGGACGAAAGTGATGAACGCAGATCGGTTTGATTTATAGTCTGACATCAGGTTAGTGGGCAATTACAAAGGGCGCTTGATATCGAGCGCCCTTTTTCTTTGAACCGTTTAAGCTTTTAAATGCTTAAAACTCTGCCTCAAAACCAACACCAATTACCCTTGGTGCGCCGAATATCGCTAGTGGAACGTCAGTTCGTGCGTATTCAATGTATCCTTTATCGAAAATATTGTTGGCGAAAATATAGGCCGACCAGTCGAATTTATCATAGCTGATTTTTGCGTTAAATAAGGTTCGTGATGACACTCTACTATCTGTCTCGCGAGTGGACATCAATACTGAGTCGCGGTAATTCGCATTAACGTTCACCGTCCAGTCTCGGGCAGGGTATAAATTTACGCCTAAAGCGGCCGTATGTTTGGGGGCATAGATAAATTCTGTTCCTGAAAAGTTTCGGACCTGAGCCCCGGCAATAGCCTCAAACTGGTCATACTGGGTTCTGGAATAAGAATACGAGCCGTACCAATCCATGTAGCTATTAACGTATTGACGTGCTTCCAGCTCCATGCCATATAAATGGGCTTTGCCGGCATTCACTGTGTGGCTATCAAAACTGTTTAGGCCAAAATTAGCGCTAACCTGTTTATCTTCCCAGTCAATGTAATAAAGGTTGCTGCTGACAAATAGACTGTTATCTAACAGATGACTGCGCCACGCCAGTTCGTAGTTTGTGGTGAATTCAGGGTCATAAGCAAAAACTTCTGCACGGGCAATATTGTAGGAGCTGCCACCGGAGCGGTAAGCACGCTGTACCGTTAAAGCCAGCGAATCGTTGTTATCGTAGTCCCAGCGCACCGCCAGCTTCGGCAAAAAGGCATTAAAGTCGCGGGTACTTTCGGGAATGCTGTTACCTGCGCGATCAACCAGGTTCAGTACTTCCTGATTGATGCCGCTGATAATGCTATGAGGGGCGGTGCCGGGCTCGCCGTAATTTGTTGGGTCGGGTAAGGTTCCGGCAAAGGCTGTTTCGGTGAGTGACTCGTAGGTATAACGTTCCGTGTCGTAACGAAAGCCGGCAATTAAAGCGATATTCTCCGCTAAAGCGTATTCAACGTCAGCAAATATGGCACGGTTGGTCGAGCGATCATAGACATCACTTTCATAATCAACAGGAATTAGAGGTAACTCCTGAGAGTAGCTGTTGGCAAATTGAGTGGCAGTGGTTTCATCCAGCCCCATATTTTTTAGTACGTCGACAATAGTGGTTACCGGAGTCGCAACGCCAGCCAATTGGTTATCCATTGCGTCTTTCTCACGGTTAGACCAGTAGCCGCCGAACAAACCATGAAAGTCAGGGTAATCAAAACTCAGCCGTATTTCTTGTGACTGGTTTTTATAATCGTGGTTCATCTCGCCGTAGCGTTCGTCTTTTTCTGTTAAATCAATATCATACAAGCGCAGGGAGTCGGAATCTGACTGAGAGGTGACAGACGCCAGCGACCAATGTTCACTTAGCTCGTAACTTAAATCTAATGACACAATGTCCGTTGTAATATCGGTCACATTTTCGTGATCGGAAGTGGCTACCCGGTTGTCATAATAATTCTCTACATCGTAGCGGGTATAAGAAAATCGGTAAGGGTCTTCGCGGTCGTCACGCATAAAGTTTAATTTAGCAGTGAAGTCTCTTAGCCCGGCTGGATTCCAGAGCACTTTAAGGCGAGTCACTAAAGAGTCGACGGAGTCTTCCATCTCGTTGCGTGTTATGTTTTTTGTATAGCCGTCAAAATCCCGTTTTTCGACAGCAACCCGGAAGGCGAGTTCGTCATCTATGATTGGACCGCCACCGGCAAACGCCAGGCGCCTGTCATTTGGGTCTGACCAAATAGCCCGGGTTTTCCAGGTCCAGTCCATGGTCGGATCCTGAGTACTGATAATAATCGCGCCGGCTAAGGAGTTTTTACCCTGAACCGTCGACTGCGAGCCGCGCAGAATCTCCACTTGAGCGATATCCCATAAGTCGGTTGGGCCAGCATCATTCACCTGGCTGGGTATGGCAACACCATCAACATAAACTGTCGCTAACGGGTTAGCTGAGCTACCTTCGTCACTAATACCGCGAATAGTAAAACCAGAGCCGCCGTAAGTCTCCGAAACGTTTGCGGTGCGGGTAATAATGTCACTGAGGTCGAGTAAGTTTTCCTGATCAATTTTTTGTGCCGTTGTTACGGCGACACTACTGGTTGTTTCTGACAGTGAACGCTCGCGTTTTTCACCCTGAACTTTAATAATTTCCAGGCCGTCCTTTTGCGATTGATCCATAGCGTCTTCTGCTGAAACAAGGGGAGGGGTAAAAGCAGCTCCAACAAAAATGAATGCACATAAACCTGTTATTATTCTTTCATTTTTTCTGGTCACTTTGTTGTTCTCCATGGTTTCGCTTGTGAGTCAGCCTTAATAAGAATGCTACTTTAATGTAAATGAGAATCAGTATCAATATCATGTTGGTTTTTTCTTCGAAAGGGTATAAAGCGCAGTGCGTTATTATCCGTTGTTGATCGCTAAGCAAACTAGAAGAGTACAATAGAGCTAGAAACACGAATTTAAGGAGGAAGTATGTCCAAAGTATTATTGATAACAGGTGCCTCAAGCGGCATTGGTGAAGCTACAGCCCGAAAAGCGGCGAAAGAGGGATTAAAGCTGATATTAACGGCGCGCCGAAAAGAAAAACTGGATGCGCTGGTTAAAGAGTTTGGTGCGGATAATGCCATTGGCGTAGCTGCCGACGCCGGAAATTATGACCAGTTAGCCGAGGCTGTAAAGCAGGGTGTTGATAAGTTTGGTCAGCTGGATGCGGTATTCGCTAACGCCGGAACCGGGGTTTCGACCGCCGGAACAGAAGAAGGCGACCCAGACGAGTGGAAGTCTATGGTGGATGTGAATATCAATGGTCTTCTGTACACGGCGAAACTGACCTTACCGCATTTACGTAAAACTACCGGTCACTTTTTAATGACAGGCTCTGCCGCCGGGCGAATTACGCTAAAAGGTTCGGTTTATGGTGCGACTAAGTGGTTCGTTCATGGCTTTGCCCAGAACCTGGCCGAAGAAATGAAAGAGTGGAACGGCCGCTGCACAACCATAGCACCGGGTATGGTCAATACGCCGTTCTTCGATGAACCTAAGCCGGACAAACTGGCTCCTGAAGACGTTGCCGATGCGGTATTGTATTCAATCAATGCGAATCCGCGTAATTGTGTGCGCGAAGTGTTCTTAATGCCGGCGTATTGATTTAGCTCATATTAAGAGACTTTAAAGACAAACAACAATAGTTATCATTTAATACTTCTCAAGGTTCCTGTATAATTTTAAGCCTGATTATGACATGAGCCTTGAGGAGTACTCGTGTTTTCCCGATTCTTTTTCCCTATTGCCTTAATAGGCACATTACTTTTCTCCGGTCAGGCTTTGGCCAGTTCTTCAGCGGATACTCAAAGTTCTGACATGCGTCAGTTATTGCAGCTGGCGGAATACGTTGGCGTAGATTATTCCGAAGCGGTAGCCAATGGTGAAGTCATTAATCCCGATGAATACAGCGAAATGACTGAGTTCGCCGGCCTTATTGGTGAAAAAACTGAACAGGCGCCGCAGGCGGTGCAAGCCGAAATGCGTCAGTTGGTGAACAAGCTCAAGCAGCTGATTCATGATAAAGCTGACCCGGAAGCGGTGGTTACGCTAACCAGTGAGCTAAGAAACACTCTGCTGTCGGCTTTGCCAAAGCTAAGCCTCCCGTCAAAGCTGGCAAGTGAAAAGCACGTTGAGCAGTTATTTCAACAAAACTGCTCCGCCTGTCATGGTGCTGCCGGTCAGGGTGATGGCCCTGGTGCTACCGGGCTGGAGCCTGCCCCCACTAACTTTACCGACCGTGAACGCGCCAATAACCGCTCATTACTTGGGTTGTTTGACGCTGTTTCCGATGGCATCGACGGCACGGCAATGGCGTCTTTTAGCCATTTAAGTGAAGAAGAGCGGTGGGCGTTAACTTTCTACGTGGGCAGTCTGGCGTTTAATGACAGTGCTGACTCTGAGCAAAAGGTGGCGCTGAGCGAGTTGATTAATTACAGCCCGAATACCTTACTGCAGCGCGGCATTTCGTCTAACGCTATTGATTACTCGCGCACTCACGCTCGTGATTACTTTTCTGAAAGCTCAGTAAACAGTCCTATTGCAATTGCCCGCACAACCCTTGGCCAAGCTTTAAAGGCGTACCAACAAGACAATTATAGCGAAGCTAAGCGGTTGGCTATTTCGGCGTATCTCGATGGTTTCGAGTTAGCTGAAAACTCCCTTAATGCCAAAGCTCCGGAGCTAATGCGAACCATAGAACGTGACATGATGGCGTTGCGTGGAGTTATCAGTAAACCCGGCAAGCTGCAGCAGGTCGAACAAATGACTGCGAAGTTGCAACAGGAACTGGATGTCGCGGCGAATACGTTGTCGGAAGATAAGCTGTCAGAATCCGCATTGTTTGCGGCAAGTGCCGTTATTCTGTTACGCGAAGGGCTTGAAGCCTTACTCATTGTTCTGGCAATTGGCACAGTACTGGCGCGCTCCGGACGCAAAGACGGACTGCGCTATGTGCACGCGGGATGGATCACGGCGCTGATTGCGGGTGTCGGCACTTGGCTGGTGGCGGAATACTTCATCAGCATTAGTGGTGCCAGCCGCGAGATTATTGAAGGTGGAGCCGCGCTGCTGGCCGCCGTCATACTGTTCTATGTGGGTTACTGGATGCACAGCAAAACCCAGTCGCAGCAGTGGCAACGCTTTATTCAGGAAAAAGTGCAGACTCAGCTAAAGCAGGGCGCTTTATGGGGTCTTGCCGGCCTTGCCTTTTTAGCTGTGTATCGAGAAGTGTTTGAAACCGTATTGTTCTATCAGTCTTTATTGTTGCAGGCGCAGGACAATGGCAGCAGTGTCGCCTACGGTTTTGTCTTTGGCCTGGTGGTTCTGGCGGTAGTGGCCTGGGCTGTCATTAAATACTCAGTCAAACTGCCAATGAATACGTTTTTCAAGTTCACAACGTACATTATTCTGGCTCTGGTCTTTGTTTTGCTGGGCAAAGGCGTTAGCGCCCTGCAGGAAGCTGCCTGGTTTAGTCATACGGCGTTTCCAGTGGATGTAACCTTCGACTGGCTGGGTATTTACGCCAGCTGGGAGACCTTAGGTGCGCAATTGGTGTATTTGATTCTTGTGATGGCTTTATTTAAACGGCAGGTTTCATCAAAATTGAATAAAGTCGTCTAAAAACTGTCATATTTAATCTTTAACATGCACCACAACTTAACATTGTTTGGTTATACTCCCTGGTTAAGTTTTTATGCCCCCAATATTTGGGGGCTTTTTTTTGGCTGTTTTAGACTAAAAAGTGTATTTCACCTGCACCCCAAACGAACGTCCGGGCTGACTGTACTGTTCCGTAGAGGCTTCGCTCTGAAGTCCTGCCACGCTCTGGTAGGGCACATAATATTTATCTGTTAAGTTACGCGCCGCAAGGTTAACTTGCCAGTTTGTCAGTGAGATACCGACCAGTATATCAACGGTTGCGTAGCCCGGTGTTTGAATAGATTCATCGGTTGGAACGCGACTCATGCTATTTACCGCAGTAACAACGCCGCGTACATACCAGTCATTGCCGTGGTAACCCACTGAAGCATTACCGGAAAGCGGTGACAGAGTGGTCAGGTAGTCGTCTGTTGTTTCATCCTTGCCGGTTGTGTAGGCCACTGACGAAGCCAATTGAATATTGTCATTCAGCCAGTGAGTCACTGAGGCTTCAACGCCTTTTATCGTCACTTCGTCCTTATTAACATACTGGTACTCGACGCGATCCACACCCGGAATGTAGGTGGGACTGGTTCCGACGACCTGAGTATCGATAAAGTCGTCAAACTTGCTGTAAAAGGCTGACAGATTCCAGCGAGTGTTGTTGTCCGCAAATTTCAGGCCGGTTTCCAGCGATCGGCTGCTCTCAGGATCTAAGTCGGGATTAGGCAATATGGCATAAAAAGGTTCGATACCATGGTTCTGGTAAGCCTGATCATGAGGTGGAATTTTAAAGCCTTCGGCGTATTGAACGTATCCTCGAATATCATTTGAGAAAGTGTATATAGCCGCCAGTTTAGGTGACAGAGCCGTTTCACGTACATCACTTAATAGCGACATATCGTAGAGTGCATTGTCTTGAGGCGTCATGCGGTAATGGTCGATACGGACACCGGCAATGAATTTAATTGGGCTATCTTTCAGTTGAATGTTGTCCTGCAGGAAGAGCCCGGCTAACCATGTTTCTGCACCAGGAAAAGCTTTTTGCGGTTCGTTGTCCTGCAGTAAGGTGCCGTCTGCTGCGGTGCGAGTTTTAAAGCGTGGTCGCTCAGTGTCGTAGTAGTCAACATCGAACCCAAATACCAGGTCTTGTTCCACTTGGTTGCCGGACAACAAGGTTTCGCCCTGCCAGCGGGCACCAATAATACGTTGTTCAAAGCCGTAATCGTTATTGTCGATATAAGGACCGCCCTGGTCCGCACCTTGCACTATCTGGTCACTGTTTTGCTCGTAATGACTCAAATACAATTGCCAGTTTTGGGTATCGGTCAGCCAGTTGCTGCTATTATTGAGATAGTCGATGGAAAAGGCGGTTTGTTTGTCTTCATCTTCGGTTTGCTCCGGCGGCTCCTGCAACTGCTCATTGTTTTGCTGGTAATGGTCCAGAGTAAACTTAAGTTCATTGTTATTCTCAAGCGCGATAGCCCACTTAGCCAGGACACCAACACTGTCGTAATCAAACTCCGGTAACGACTCCTCGTAGTTCTGGGTTTCGTTTCCTTTGCGGGCGGTGAGCTGAATGGATGCCTGTGATCCGGAAAACTGTTTTGCCGCCTGCACACCTAAACTGCGTTCGTCTGCAATGCTATCAAAACCCGCCTGCAGGGAGAGTGCGTTCGATTCACCTTGTAGCAAATCGTCAGGGTCAGGCGTAGTCAGAACAATAACCCCACCTAACCCGTCGGAGCCGTAAAGTGGCGATGCAGCGGCCTTAGCAACTTCCACCTGACTCAATTGTGAGACATCCAGGTAACCCCGGCCAACCAGATAGCCGCCACCGCCGGCATAGGCGTCGTTTAAGCGTCGGCCGTCTTTAATGTAGACCACCCGGTTACCGCCAATGCCACGTATTGACAGGGTTTGTGCCTGACCCTGACTGCCGGTTGAACTAATGCTGGGGTCATAACGAAAAATATCCGACAGACTGTTACTAACCTGAATATCAATTTCTTCGGCTGTCACCACGCTAACTGCACCGGCAACATCTTCCAGTTTTTCTTTACTGCGGGAGCCGGTTACTACCAGTATTTCATCGGTTTCCAGCGTGGGTTTTGCCAAGTCAGCTGCGTAAACAGTGGCTTGTAAGGTAGCGAAAATGGCTGTCGCCAATAAGCTTTTTGCAAAGCCTCGAGTTGTCTTATGTCTTTTATTCACTTTTCATCTCCAATCCTGATTAACACGTCGTATGAAAAAATCAATAAGATCTAAACGAAAATGATTTGCATTTGCAAGTGAAAGTTACTATTTTTGATTTAGGACAAAAAAGAAAATCTAATTCAGGAGTTTGATTGTGATGACAGGACGACAGTTTCTGGTTCATGCCGGAGCCGCTTTTCTATTGTTGTTTTCGTGGTTCGGCCAGGCTGAAGATACGCTGGATACGGACGTTAACCAGTTAATAACCGCAGGCGGAACCTTAACCGATATCGTGTTTGCGCTGCATAAAGACGACAGCCTGATTGGCGTAGATACTTCCAGCACTTCGCCTGCGGCTGTTAACCGGTTACCGAAAGTCGGTTACTACCGTAATTTATCCGCTGAGGGCGTTCTGAGTTTTGAGCCTGAACACCTGTGGGTGCTGGAAGGCGGCGGTAGCGATAAAGTTTTGCAGCAAATTGAGCGGGCCGGAGTTTCTGTGGTTGTATTTGATAAGCCGACGTCGCTTCAGGAGCTGTACGAGCTAATTGAAAACATGGCGGATCGCTTCGGTGCGCAAGCCGAAGGAAAGCAGGTGATTGCCGGTATCAAGTCGGATTTGACGACGACTAGCTCGCGTAAAGAGCCTTTGAAGGCTCTGTTCGTTCTGCAGGCGTCAGAGCGAGGCGTGGTGGCAGCCGGGACGGATACAGTACCGGATTTGCTTTTCAGTTACTCCGATATTAACAACGTGTTTTCTCACGTCGGATTCAAGACCGTTTCTACTGAATATTTACTGGCAGAACAGCCTGATTTTTTAGTTGCTCCTGAGCACGTGGTTAAAAGCCACGGCAGTAAAGAAGCGTTTTGTCAGGCGCAGGCACTTAAGCTACTGGAAGCCGGAAAAAACTGCCGGGTTTTGGTTATGGATTCGTTGCTGGCGCTGGGTATGACAACCCGCATTGCAGAGGCGCAACGAGTGGTTGCTGAGTTTGCCAATGAATTAGCGGCGGGCCGGGAGTAAGACTATGCCGCTTGAACGTCGCTATTGGTTACTCGTCGGTGTTATGGGTATTGCTGTCAGCAGCGTTCTGTTGCTTTCCAGCGGACCGGTGATGTCGGACTGGCGGTTGCCCTTTATCTGGTTACCGGGAGTCTTGTCTGAAGCTACTGATATCCAAAAGACGGTATTAATCGATATTCGGTTACCCCGGTTGGTTTTAGGACTAATGGTGGGCGCGGTGTTGGCGCAGAGTGGTACTGCAATGCAAACCTTGTGTCGTAATCCGCTGGCTGATCCCGGGCTCATTGGTATTTCGGGGGGAGCGGCTGTATTCGCACTGGCAGTTATTGCCTTAGGTCCCGAGTTCGGGTTACAGGGACAGCTTTGGGTTTCCGGCGCGGCTTTTACCGGCGCTCTGCTGACCACCTTTGTGGTTTACCATTTGGCTGGTGGGCGTTCCGGAGTTCATGTTGCCACCTTACTGCTGGCAGGTGTTGCCATCAATGCGCTGGCCGGTTCCATTCTCGGGTTGCTCAGCTACTACGCTAACGATGACGCCCTGAGGCTTATGAGTTTCTGGCAGATGGGCTCTCTGGCCGGAGCCGACTGGCAACAGTTACCACTTGGCTTTTTGTTTATGGGCGTTAGCTGCGTTGCACTCTTTATTCACCGCCGGGCAATTAACACTCTGCTTTTAGGTGAACGACAAGCGCGTTACCTGGGCGTTAATGTCGGCACTCTGAAGCGTCGGATAATTTTTTTCGTTGCACTTGGTGTAGGCGGAGCTGTTGCCTTAACCGGCATGATTGGCTTTATCGGACTGATTATTCCCCACATTGCACGAATGCTGGTTGGCGCTAATGTGCGCTGGTTAATGCCGGTATCCATGTTGTTTGGCGCAGCCATTTTAGTGCTTACTGACTGGTTGGCAAAAACTCTGGTTGCTCCGGCGGAATTACCTATTGGCATTATTACAGCGGCTATCGGCGCGCCATTTTTTATTTATTTGCTTATGAAGCAACGACGGAGGTTTTATGCTTGATATCGATGTGTCGAATCTATCTATTGGTCGGCAGCAAGTGTTAACGTCACTGAACCTAAGTTTAGAAGCCCACCAATTTGTTGCCATTGTCGGCGAAAACGGTGCGGGTAAGTCCACCTTTTTAAATATGTTAGCAGGGGAGCTTCCTTATAACGGTTCTATTTACTTAAATGGAAGAGAACTGAACTCGTGGGATGCTTTGAAACTGGCGCCGATAAGGGCGGTTATGGAGCAGCACCAGGCCGCGCCTGAAGGGTTATCGGTTAAGGAACTGGTGGCCATGGGACGATACTGGTCACAGGAGTCTGATGCCGATGCGGAGCAACGCGCAACCCAATGGTTAAGCCGCTTTGATTTAACTCCAATGGGGGAGCGTGGCATTGAAACCTTGTCTGGTGGTGAACAACAGCGGGCACATTTAGCCCGGTGTTTATGTCAGTTAGATAAAGATTTGCCTGGCGAACAATTGTTGCTATTGGATGAGCCGACCTCCGCACTGGATGTGTATCATCAACATGCGGTGTTGCATGAAATTAAGTCGTTCAGCCAAAAAGGCAACCTGGTTCTGTCGGTTATGCACGATTTAAACCTGGCCTCGTTGTATGCCGACCAGGTCATAGTTTTAGGCAATAACTGTATTCAGCATGTTGACAGTCCCGAGAGTGTTTTTCGGGAAGATATTCTGGAAAGAACCTATCGTACACCGGTGCACGTCAGCTCGCATCCAAGCTTTTTAAAGCCAATGATTTTCACCGAGCCAAGACATTAGGGAGTATTTTATAATGAATGAACGAATAAAAGCGGCGCGGGAAGCGCGAGTACTAGCACAAAATAGCGATACTGCAGTGCTGTCCACTATCTCGAAGAAGTTAATGGGATATCCGTTCGGCTCGGTATCACCGTTTATGCTTTCTGCAGAAGGTCAGGTCATATTTTATGTGTCTGATATTGCCCAGCATGCCCGTAATTTATCAGTAGATAACCGTTTAAGTATTACCGTGTTCGATGCGGCTGAAAGCGGTGACCAGAATACTCACGGGCGACTGACGTTAACAGGAAATGCCCGGTTTTTAGTGGATGAGTCTTTAGGGGAATTGTACTTCCAGCGTTTCCCCGACGCTTTAAGTTATCGCAATGCTCATGACTTTAAATTCTGGCAAATGGACGTTGAGCACATTCGTTATATTGGTGGCTTCGGCAAAATTTTCTGGATAAACCCTGCTGAATGGCTGCTACCTGAACCCCAATGGAATTCAACAGACGCATTGCAGATGATCCAGCATATGAATGATGACCATGCTGACGCTTGTGGCCTTATTTTGCGCCACCAGAAAGTGGAGTTCAGGAACTATGCAGGTAGCGTCAAAATGAGCAGTATTTATCCGGACGGGTTCCATCTAATTGCCGATGAACGCAGTGTTTTCATTCCTTTTGAAACGGACTGTGTGACAGCCGGTGAGATCAGAAAGCAACTAGTGAAAATGACTCATGACGCACGGCAGTCGGCGGCTGCGTAATGTAAGGTTTTTGACATCCCTTCCCAGCAACTCCATAATCCTTAATCTTTAGGCTTTGTGGGGAGTAAACGGCAGCAAGATGGCAGCTTCAGCGGAAGAAGAAAAACAATACAAAGCCTCGTGGAAACGCTTAACGCTATTTAGTGTGTTATTTGTTTTACTCACGGCTGCCGGATTTTACGCCATTTATGACCACTTTTCCGGCCGCAGTCTTACCTTCGATTTTCGTTTGTTTGCCCCTGAAGTTTTAAGTGCCGCAGTCTTGCTGTTACTGGTTTACTTCGCCGCCGACGGTTTGCGGCTTTACTACACTTTGCGCGCTCTGGGTTACCGTATTCCTAAAAAAGCCATGGCTAAACTGGTCTTTATTAATATCTTTTTCTCCAATATTACCCCTATGGCCACCGGTGGCGGTTTCGCGCAGGTTTGGTTCTTACACGAGCACGGCGTGCCTATTGGGCGGGCGACCGCTGCCACTACTATTCGTACGGTGTTGGCTATTTTCTTTATTTTTTCGCTGACGCCGGTGTTCTTGCTGGTGCTGGAGCCACTGCAGAACAAAGCTATTATTGGTGAAATTGGTACGGCTCTTGCCGTTTTCATTGTGCTTTATCTGCTCTTCTTCGCGGTGGTTTTGTTGCGGGCACATTGGTTAATTGGGCCGCTAAGCTATTTATGTAAAGCGGTGCATAAGCTGCAACTGATTAGTCCTGAGCGTCATCTGCGCTGGCAATACAAAACTCGCCGCGAAATGCTGCGTTTCTCCCGGAGTTTTTCGGAGTATTGTCGCGGCTCTAAGGTGGCTATTGCGCTGTCGGTATTGTCCACCGTCATTTTTCTGCTCAGCTTATTCAGTTTTCCCGCGCTGCTAATGTGGGGTTTAGGATACGACGTTGATTACCTCGTCAGCCTGGGACTGCTGGTGGTTACCACCTTTATCATGTATTTCGCGCCAACGCCCGGTGCTTCGGGAATTTCCGAAGGTGTGTTTGGTAGCTTTTTTAATGACATTTTAGCCAATAATCATTTACTGTTAGTCACCTTTAGCTGGCGCTTCTTAACCATTTATCTTGGTATGTTATTGGGACTCTTTATTTTACAGCGCTACTTAGTTCAGTCGGCTAAAGTGCAGGGCATACAATGAATAAAACCAAGTTACTGAAAGTCCTGTTTTACCTCAACATTGCGGTTGTGGTTGGGCTTATTGGCTATAAAATTTATTTGAACCTGGTGACTTCTGAATTTGAGGCGGAGCATACCGAACAGCTCTCAGACATTAGTGCCCGGCTGGAAGGACAGGACAGTTACAGCTTTGCTGTAGTGGGTAATATCAATAATTCGGTTGGTATTTTCGAGCGTCGCATTATTCCTATGTTGAACGACACCGACATTGATTTTTTAGTGTCTGCGGGGAATGCTGTGAGCAGTGGAGGAGAAGACAAATACCGGGCAATAAAAGGTACTCTGTCGCGGCTGGATATGCCGTATTTACTGACCTTCGGTAACAATGAGTATGAAGAGTTTGGCAGCTTCCGCTTTTATGACCATTACGGTCCGCATTTTTTCAGTTTTACTGCCGATGACAGCCGCTTTATTTTCTTAGACAGCACGGGAAAAACGCCATGGCAATGGCAGCTTCGCTGGTTAACCGATATTCTTAAAGCCGACGATTCAAAGCATCGCTTTGTTTTTATTGGTCACCCACCTTTAGAGCCTGAAGAAGAGTTTTTTTTAGCCCAGGAGGACGATTTCCTGCAACCCATGGAGTTCCGTCATGCGTTACTGCAGACAATAAGCAACTTCGGTGTTGATCGCGTCTTTTCATCCAATATCTCTATTTACTCAGAGCGTGAGCACAACGGTATTCCCTATATCACTACCGGTGGTGCGGGTGGTCTGGTACTGAATCAGGATGAAAGCTTTTATCATTATGTGAAAGTAACAGTGAATGCCGATGGCTCGGTTGAGCACTCTGTTGAAGAGCTGGAAATTGGTCAGCACCCCATTCTGAAACAGCTGGAAAGCCTGTGGTTCTTTATTCATTCGTTATTTTACGTGGGCTACCTGAATTTTATTCTGCTGGTGAGTCTGTTCCTGGTTATCAGTACCAAATTGTACAACGCGGTATTCGTCGGTAAAGATTACTACCCCGACTACGATATTGACCCGCAGCCCTGGTTCAAAAAGCCGTTGCGCGTGGCCATGTTCACGAATAACTATCTGCCTTTTATCGGTGGTGTGCCAATTTCTATCGAGCGCCTGCGTCTGGGATTAGTTAAGCTCAAAGATAAGGTATTGGTTGTTGCGCCGCGCTATCAGCAAAGTAGTGAAAAAGAAGAGCATGTGGTGCGTATGCCGTCGCTGTTTTCTTTTGGTGAAAAGAGTGAGTTTCAGTTTGCCAATATTTTCTCCGGTGCCGTGCGTAAAAAGGTTAAAGCCTTTAAACCGGATATTATTCACGTTCACCATCCGTTCTGGATAGGTTCGCTTGGGGTCTTTATTGCGCGCCGCCTGAAAGTGCCGGTGGTTTATACTTATCACACGCGGCTAGAACATTATGCGCACTTTGTGTTTTTACCCGGTTCGTTGTTCCGCAATATTATTGCGCACTTTTTGGTGCGTCGCTTTGCCAACAAATGCGACGGCGTAATTGTGCCGACACAGTCGACCGAAGAATACCTGCGCATGATAGGGGTTAAGAAGCCTACCTTTGTACAGCCAACAGGTATTGAGTTTGAGCGTTTCCAGCAAGTTGACGACAAGCAAATAGAGGAGCTGCGCCAGCAACAAAAGCTAGGGGATGAAACGGTATTTGTTAGTGTGTCCCGGTTGTCGAATGAGAAAAATATCGACTTTATGATAGAGGCGGTGGCGCAACTGAAAGATCAAACCGATAAGCCGTTCCGCTTGCTGATTGTGGGCGACGGTCATCAACGCCACCGGTTACAGGAACGCATCGATAACATGAAACTCCAGCAGTACATTACTCTGGTAGGCTCAGTTCCGCCTGAGCAAATGGCCGCCTGGTATCAGCTAGGAGACGCTTTCCTATTTGCCTCGCAGTCAGAAACTCAGGGCATGGTCATTCTGGAAGCTATGGCTGCGGGCTTACCCGTGGTTGCGGTGCGCTCCAGCGGTATCGACGATGTTGTTGAAGACGGGCATAACGGTTTTAAGACACCGGCTAAGCAGGCTTTATGGTGTGAGCGGGTGAAACAGTTACTGGATGACGAGGCGTTACGCCAGAGCCTGGCAGAAAATGCTCTGGCTTTTGCCCGTGATTATTCGGTGGAAAAATTCAGTGATGACGTACGCCACATTTATGCGGAAACTCTGGCTCGGTATCACGAGAAAAAATAGCGCTGCAGCTAGCGCTACAAAATGTGGTTACCAAAGACCAGTAATTGGCAGACGATGACAATGGTCGTTAATAATACCCGTATACGGTAGTAGCCCATATAAGCTGTCATAGCCGAACTGCGAGCCAGCTTTTGTTCAAAGTACAGAACCAAGGCAAAGCCCACCATCTGCATACCTAATGACCAGGCCGGTGCGTTAATTAAAATTGTGAACCAGGCCGCTAAAGCGAAAACATTGCTTAATAACAGTAAACCTGTGGTTTTTTCGCTTTCCGCGCGGTGCAGGGCCCGGCCCCATAGAGTACCGCCCAGAAAACTGAGAATAACAGCGCCGTAAGTAATTAAAAACTCTAAAGGTGAAATTCCCCACCAGGTTCCTGTATGCATTATAGCCGCAAGCGACGATGCCAGAAAGGGAATAAGCCCTAAAAAGCCCAGAGTATAAATTAGCCAGTTTTTACCTTTGTTCATAAAAAATGAGTCCACCAGAAGTCAGTTATTATTATTTTACGGTCATTGTTCAATTTACGTTTAGTCCAATTCTAAATGACTTACGTAATGAATACTAAACAACAACTCGTATTCATTATGGCAGATTATCGGTTAGGCCTATTTGTATTTCGGAATGATCTCAGGGTTGAAGACAACTTGGCGCTTTATGAAGCCGCGCAGCGCAGTGAAACACTTATCTGCTGCTTTTGTTTTAATCCGACACAGAATAAGTATGGTCATTATGGTATTCCGGCAATGGGTAAACATCGTTTTACCTTTTTGCAGCAGAGCTTAAAGCAACTGCGAACCGAGCTGGAAATGCGTGGACAAAAACTCATTGTTTTGACCGGGACATTTGACCGAATTTTAACCGAACTCATTTCCGAACGTCAGGTGGATGCGATATTCCTGAGCCAGCATCAGGGTTACTATGAAGGGCTTCAACTGGGTTTGCTGCAGCAACGGTTTCCGTTTCTGCCTTTTCATGAAACACCAAACAACACCTTGTTTTCAGAGCAGGAACTGCCGTTTGAGCTAGCGGACTTGCCGGAAACCTTTTCTCAGTTTCGGAAAAAAGTAGAGCCGTTGAGCCGTAACTTTTCGGTGCAGCCGGTAAACGCTTTGCCTTCATTACCGAAGAACATCAGTTATCCGGGGTTCAAGGCTGAAACTCTGAATGAATTGGCGTCAGATGACTTTGAAGGTGGAGAAAGAGCCGCCTTAACGCATTTAACAAGCTACTTTTCTGGTGAGTCTGCCGGTACTTATAAACAAACACGAAATGCCTTAGACGACTTTTCGAGTTCGACTAAGTTTTCGCCCTGGCTTGCGCAGGGTTGTCTTTCTGTCCGGCAAATAATGGCGGCGTTAAGGGCGTATGAAACAGAGTTTGGTGAGAATGAATCCAGCTACTGGATAAGTTTTGAATTATTGTGGCGCGAGTACTTCTTCTGGTACGCACTGAAGCACGGGAAACGCCTGTTCGCTTTTTCCGGCCTCTCCGGTAAGTCACCCAAAACCAGCTTTTATTCTGAAAGGTTTCAGAAATGGTGCTCTGGCAATACGCCGTATCCTATAGTTAACGCCTGCATGAAGCAGTTGAATGCCACCGGTTATATGTCGAACCGGGGGCGCCAACTGGTTGCCAGTTGTTTTGTGCACGAGCTGAGTCTGGACTGGCGCTACGGCGCTGCCTATTTTGAACAGCAGCTGATTGATTACGATGTTTCCTCCAACTGGGGCAACTGGCAGTATCTGGCGGGTGTGGGAGCCGACCCCAGAGGGCATCGTCAGTTTAACCTGGAAAAGCAGACCGAACGCTACGACCCGGATAATGAGTTTATTGAGCGCTGGGCCGGCGACTTGTCCGGGCAACCCATAGACAGCGTTGATGCAGCAGACTGGCCGGTGCGGTGAGAATAACTAAAAGCCGTTGAGGCTGGCGCATGAGTTTAAGTTGCCTTAGGGAAAGTCAGCCGATACTATTTCGCCCCTTTGATTTATAACGGCGCTACGGTTTTTGGGCACACCACCTATGAAGAAACAGATATTGGTTACCGGAGGCTGCGGATTCATTGGTTCGCACACGGTTGTTGAGTTGATACTTAGCGGCTACCAGGTGATTGTGATTGATGACCTGAGTAACAGTAACGCCTCGGTAATTGATAAGATTCAGTGTATTACGGGTGAGCGACCAGAGTTTCACCAAGTTGATATCTGCAATCGGGATGCGTTGACCAACCTGTTTAAACAATACGCTTTCGATGCCGTTATGCATTTTGCTGCACTTAAAAACCCCCAGGAAAGTTACCACTTAAAAGAGAAATATTTTCTGACCAATGTGGAAGGAACACGGAGACTGCTAGCGGTAATGGACGACTTTTCAGTTAACCTTTTAATTTTTTCCTCTTCAGCCGTTGTCTACGGCAACCCTTCGTGCGTCCCTGTTGCTGAATCGGCTCCGGCCGGAGCGACAACCAATCCCTATGGCGAGACCAAATATCGATCCGAGTGCGATTTGGCTGAGTTTTGCGAGAAAAACCTCGCTTTCTCGGCTATAAGTTTGCGTTATTTTAATCCGGGAGGAGCTCATCCGTCGGGAGTTATTGGTGAGCAACCCATTAAACCTGCGGCTAATTTGATCCCGGCCATAGGCAATGTGATAACCCGCAAAACTGACTCAGTTCAGGTCTATGGTTGTGACTATCCGACCGGCGATGGCACAGCAATACGTGACTACATTCATGTTTGTGACGTAGCAAAAGGTCATGTTGCGGCGCTGGAGGCGGGGTTTGCCCGAACTGGACACCATATATTTAACTTAGGAACAGGCAAGGGTGAGTCGGTATTGAGCGTGATTCATGCGTTTGAACAAGCAAGTGGGCGCGTGATTCCTGTTACGTTTTCAGAGCGTCGCCAGGGCGATGTGGCAAGCTGTTACGCTGAGGCTGATAAAGCACGTCAGGACTTAAATTGGAAAGCCGAGCATGATTTGCAGACGATAGCGCGGGATTACTACAATTGGTTATCGTTATCTAATTGATACAGCAATACAGCGTCTTCTCTCTCAGATGAATCGCTCTGATAAGCACAGAGTAAAAAAGGCTCTATCTGAAAGTATTTTGCTGAGTGCTTTTGTCTGTGAAGAGGCCTCTCTAGTACGCTAAGTAAAGGTACACCCGAGGCTTTCGCGAAAGCTTCAGCCAGAGTCCAGTGATGAAAAAAATCACTTTTAGTTAAGGTACTGCCAGCCAGAAAACCGTCCTTATAATAGTCGCGAATACGGTGGTAGTCTTTTCGTGTGTGCACATTCTCCAGGTCAATGCCTATAGTACTTGTCGTCGAGTAAGCCGCTGCGATACACCCTGATTTATGAGAAAGAGAACAGTAAACAGGGCATCCATCCACATTTAACAGCGGCGCACCGGAATCGCTGTTTTCAATAGAAATTCGCTGAGGTTCAGCAGCAGGCCAATATTTTTTGACAAGCCGCAGCAGCAGATCTTTAGCGGCTGCCGAGACCTGTTTCTTTGATGCTGCTTCGTTGTAGAGTCTATATCCGATAACCATATGCGATGTTATATTTTTGAAATGTCCGCTGAGATTCTGTACTATTCCGCTTCTTTTTTGAGTATCTGCCCAGAATCCTATGCGAGCTTTTGTTGCTGATAGTACATTAGTCGAAACCGAATGTCGTGAGCGGCTGAAGCAAATACCAGCTTCTACCCGGCGGCGACTGAGTTCGTATGCAAAAGTCATAATGACAGCCATACTGGAGCTAAGCGAACGACATCCGCAGTTAAAAGAGACGCCAGTGGTTTTGGCAACGCGGCATGGCGACTTGCACCGTACTGAAAAATTACTACGGGAGTTGGTTCGTGGCGAGGTCTTATCGCCAACGCAGTTTGCGTTGTCGGTGAATAATGCTGTACTGGGGCAATACAGTATGGCGGCAGACAATCGACAGGCTATGACCACTTTGTCTGCCGGTGAGCAAACTTACCCCCTGGGGTGGCTGGAAGCTGTAAGCCAGGTACAAAGCGAAACCAGGCAGGTACTGTTGGTTTATGCTGATGAGGTACCACCGGCTGTCTATTCTGGTCAGGTTCACTCGCCAGTGAGAAGCTTTGCGCATGCGGTTTTGCTCGATAGAAAAAACGGACAGAAACTGATTTTGGATCGCCTTGTTGAAAAAGAAAGTCAGTTACAGGAGGACGTCTGGTTAGTTGCCAACGGCGTTCAACAGATGCTCGACTCCTGTAGCGGCAAGGTGGTTAAGGACTATAACGGAGTACGGTGGAGCTGGCATGTTGCTTAGTCTCTGGCAGATAATAAATCGTACCTGGCGGCGTTTCGCGACCGGGCTATGCTTTGCCGTCTTTGGGCTAGGCGGTTTATTGCTGTCTATTACTGCACTGCCGGCGCTGGCGTTATTATCCAATGGTAATGAGAGACAGCGCGAAGCACGAGCCAGGCGCTTGGTGCAAATGACGTTCCGCTGGTTTATCGGAATAATGAAGTGGACTGGTGTGTTCAACTTCGACTTTCAAGCGATTGAACAACTTAAAGGAACCCGGAGTCACGTTATTATTGCAAACCATCCGTGTTTGATTGACGTGGTAGCATTAATTTCTTTTGTGCCGAACCCGGATTGCGTTGTTAAGTCCCATCTATGGAAAAATCCCTTTATGCGCGGTGTCATCCGCTCAACAGGTTATATCAGCAATGATGACCCTGAAGGTTTGGTTACGGATTGTGAACGCTCTTTAGCGCGTGGTAATAACCTAATAATTTTTCCTGAGGGCACACGAACCACTCCGGGAAAAAGAATAAAGTTCCAGCGTGGCGCGGCGCATCTGGCATTACGTACCAGGGCACAAATTACGGCATTGCGAGTGGATTGTTTGCCGGTGACATTGATTAAAAATGAAGCCTGGTATTGCGCGCCTGAACGGAAACCGACTTTATCGGTGCGTTATCTTGGTGAAATCGACTCAGCTTCTTATTGCGATGCTGAAAAACTCAGTATTGCTGCGCGTCAACTGACTCGCGATTTACAGAATTACTATGAAAAGGTGTTAGAAGATGACGGAAAACCTGAAGCAAGAGATCAAAGCCTTGATTATCGAGTCGCTGGATCTTGAAGACGTAGAGATAGCAGATATTAATGATTCGGCGGCGTTGTTCGGAGACGATGACGATGGCTTGAATCTTGATTCTATTGATGCGCTGGAGTTAGGTCTGGCGATAAAGAAAAAATATGACGTGAAGCTGGACGCTAATTCAGCAGAAACAAAAAAGCATTTTTATAGTGTCGATACGTTAGCGGAATTTGTCGCTAATAACCGTGGTGAGTAAACGAGGGAACGATGAAGACAAGAGACGAAGTATATGCGCGGTTGACTCAAATTCTGGAAGAAGATTTTGAAATCGATTCTGGCGACATTTCTCTGGACGCTAACTTGTATCAGGATCTTGACCTTGATTCGATTGATGCGGTGGATTTAGTCGTGAAATTACGCGAAATTACCGGTAAGAAAATCAGTCCGGACGCGTTTAAAGCTGTGCGCACAGTCGAAGATGTTGTCGAAGAAGTTTATAAACTCGTTCACAGCGACTAATGAAAAACGGTCTGCGCTTATTAATCAGTGGTTTACTGATTGCCTACCCGCTACTTGTCTGGTGGCTGGCGCAGAACGGGCTAACTAACTGGTTATTGCTGGTTCTGCTGGCATTACTGAGTTTAAGTATTGTTTCCCAGGGCATTCGTCACCCCAGAAGCTGGCTTACGCTGGCAGTACTTCTGGTTGTTTCAGTGACAGCTATTTTCGCAGACCAGTTGACTGGCGTGCTGTTTTATCCCGTTTGGATGAACAGCGCCTTGTTGCTGGTTTTCCTTGCATCATTATGGCGCAAACCAGCGGTGATAACTCGCCTTGCCATGCTTATGGAAGGTTCCTTGTCAGATAAAGCGGTTGCTTACACTGAAAAAGTGACGCTGGTCTGGGCGATATTTTTCCTCGTGAATGGCGCTATTTCGCTGGTAACTGCGGTGCATGGCGACCTCAAACTCTGGACGCTATACAACGGTTTTATTTCCTACGTTCTGATTGGTTTACTCTTTGTGATTGAGTGGAGTGTGCGACGTGTTGTTAAACATAAACACTGAGCAATGGCAGCTGCAGTGGCAGCAAGCAGATACTGAGCTGGCCGTAGTGGAAGGGCAGTCTATAAGCGCATCGGTGTGGCTAAAGGATATTGCGGCGGCAACCCACTGGCTAAGTGAACAAGACGGTGATGCGCTGCTTTATCATCGCGACTGGTATCATTTTAGTGTCTGGCTGTTCGCTTTACTCAATAGTGAAAAGAGAACTGTTCTGCCAGCCAATGATAAGCCGGCAACGTTGTCAGAGCTGTCGTCGCACTATTCGTTCAGAGTCCCGTCTGAATTACCTCAACACGTGAGTTCGGACATACCTGCTTTAACACTGAAAGGCAGCTTAAATTCTCAACTGACATTTTTCACCTCGGGCAGCAGTGGCAAACCTAAAGCCGTCAGAAAAACGCTCAGGCAGTTATGGTTAGAAGTGATTACGCTGGAACAAACCTTTGCGGAGCAATTAGGGCCGGCCAATATACTGACAACGGTCACACATCAGCACATTTACGGACTGTTATTCACGGTACTTTGGCCGCTTGCTGCGGGCCGTCCGGTGACTTTGCCTTTGGTCGACTACCCTGAGCAGTTGCAGCAAATATTGGCGAAAGCTAATTGCCAGCGTTACGCTTTAATAAGCAGCCCTGCGCATTTGCAGCGGCTGGATAATTTACCTCAGCTTGCTAAGTACAGCCATTCTTTGGCCACGGTCTTCTCATCAGGCGGTCCGCTACCCAATTCTGTTCCTGAAGATTTTGCTGAACATGAGTTAAACGCGCCAATTGAAGTGTATGGTAGTACGGAGACCGGAGGTATAGGCTGGCGTCAGCGCAACCCGGGCTCTAATGAAAACTTTCAGACTCTGGCGGGAGTGGATGCGAGCTGCAATCACAACGGTTTACTGGTTATTCAGTCACCGTATCTGAATAATCCGCAAAAGCCTTACACAACAGAAGATAAAGCCCGGCTTCAGGGGCAGGGAGATTTTCAGTTGTTGGGGCGGCAGGACCGAATTGTAAAAATTGCCGAAAAACGAGTGGCTCTTAACGAAGTAGAACAGTTCATTCAGCGCCATGACTGGGTCGAGTCAGCTAAAGCTTGTGTGTTACATAGCCCGCGTGTTGAACTGGGCTTAGTTTTAATATTAACGCCTGAAGGCGTTAATCAGCTTAGCACTCAGGGGCGATTTAAAGCGCGACAAGAGTTGCGACACCACTTACTGCAGAGATTTGAAAAAGTGGTTGTACCTAAACGTTTCCGTTATGTGCAGCAGTTGCCATATAACGGTGCCGGTAAAGTGACACAAACCGATCTACAGGCTTTGTTCGAAGAGGAATAGCAATAACATGCAGACTCAATTACCTGATTTTATAAGTTTCTCCGAAGGGCTCAGTGACAAAGAAAAGCCTCTACTTTGCGGTCGGTTTAAGCTGGCAGCGGACTGTATTTATTTGCAAGGGCATTTTCCTTCAACCCCGATTCTTCCCGGGGTTGCTCAAATGGACTGGGTCATTCAGCTAGCGGGGCAACATTGGTCGACACCAACATCCATTCAGCGTATTGAAGTGCTAAAGTTTAACGACATGATTTTGCCTGGTGCGACAGTCGATTTGCTGATTGAAAGAAAGCGCGATGACTGCATCACGTTTAAATACTCTGACGGTGATAAAGCGCTGTCTTCCGGACGTCTGGTGTTTAATTAATATGTCTCAGTATTGCTTTCTTATACCTATTTATAATCACCATAAGACCATCACTGCAACGGTTGAGCGACTGCTACCTTACGAGTTGCCAATTATTATTGTTGATGATGGCTCAAATGATCATACCAAGAAAGTTTTAGCGACTTTGGCGGAAGAGCATAAGTCGCTTGTATTACTGCACACGCTTCCCGAAAATAGCGGCAAAGGCGGAGCTGTTATGGCAGGGTTTCATTTAGCAGCTGAAGAAGGCTTTACTCACGCATTGCAAATAGATTCAGACGGCCAGCACGACAGTAACGATATTCCTGAGTTTTTAGCTTTGTCGAAACAGAACCCCGGTGCGTTGATAAGTGGATACCCTCAATACGATGAAAGCATGCCGACCAGCCGACGCATTGGGCGCAAGATCACCCACTTTTGGGTGCACATCGAAACCTTATCGATGCAGATAAAGGATACTATGTGTGGTTTTCGGGTATATCCCTTGTACCAGACGGTCGGTTTGATAAAGCGTCGTCCTATCGGCACACGCATGGATTTCGATATTGAAATTATGGTGCGTCTATACTGGGCGGGTACACCGGTTTTATTTATTCCAACCAAAGTGATTTATCCACAAGGCGGACAGTCACATTTTCGCGCGTTGCAGGACAATCTGAAAATTTCCTGGTTGCATACGCGCCTGTTTTTCAGCATGTTGCCGCGCATTCCGCTTTTATTACTGCGCAGGTTTAAAAGCTAATTATGGTGGAGAAGCACTGGGCAAAAAAGAAAGAGCGCGGCAGCTACTGGGGCATCGTTATTGTTCTTCGAGCCTATCAGTATGGCGGCCATTGGCTAATGCGGCTGATTCTAGCGCCAGTGATCACTTACTTCTTTTTGACCGGGGGGGATCCTCGTAGGGCCTCTCTGGACTTCCTTCGTCGCGTGCATTCATATGCTGCTGAACGGTCTCCTTTTACTGCTGAGCCGGGTTGGCGCCAAAGTTGGTACCATTTCTGGCAATTTGGTTTGCACGCTCTGGCAAAAATTGATGCCTGGGTCGGTAAGGTGTCTAAAAACCAGGTGCGTAACTGTGGTGACACCCACTTTGATGATTTAGAGAAACAGCCTCAGGGCGGCATTCTTATTGGTAGCCACCTGGGTAATCTGGAGGTTGCGCGGGCGCTGGCTTCAAAAAAATATACCCGGCGCATGAATGTACTGGTGTTCACTCAGCATGCGCAGTCGTTTAACCGTGCATTGAAAGACGTAAACCCGAAAGTCGATATCGACCTGATTCAGGTGACCGACATTGATATGGGGCTGACTATATTATTGAAAGAGCGCATTGAACAAGGCGAGTTCGTGGTTATTGTCGGTGATCGCACTTCGGTGACTCAACCCGGACAAACCATAGAGCAGGACTTTTTAGGTAAGCCGGCCTCATTTGCCTTAGGGCCGTGGATATTAGCCAGTGTGTTAGAATGCCCGGTGTACTTTTTATTCTGCTTAAAGAACCCCGATGATGGGCATTACGATTTATATCTGAACCACGCGTGTGACCAACTCAAACTCCCCCGAAAAAGCAGGCGGGAAGCTTTGCAGCCAGTGTTGAAAGCTTACAGTGAAATGCTGGAGGAGCTAGTGATGCGCTACCCTTATCAGTGGTTTAATTTTTTTGATTTCTGGAAGAAGGACAGTCAGTAGTATGACGACATCGATTATAGCCTTTGGTGGCCGCCCGTTGACCATTAAAGACGTGGTAGAAATAGCCAATGGCAAAGCGCAGGTTGCATTAAGCGATGCGCCGGAGTTTGTCGAAAAAGTCGATGCCGGTGTCCGGTTTCTGAATGAATTACTTGAGCAGGACGGCGTTATTTATGGCGTAACAACGGGGTATGGCGACAGCTGCACCGTATCGGTACCGGAGAACCTGGTTAACGAGTTGCCCATTCACCTTACGCGTTTTCATGGTTGTGGCCTGGGCGATACCTTTGATGAACAGGAAACCCGCGCCATTCTGTCAACACGCTTAAGTTCGTTGGCTCAAGGCTATTCAGGTGTCAGCTGGGAGCTATTGGAGCGCCTGGTGGTGATGTTGAACGAAAACATGCTGCCGCTTATTCCAAAAGAAGGTAGCGTAGGTGCCAGCGGCGATCTAACACCCTTGTCTTACATTGCCGGTGCACTTATTGGTGAGCGAGATGTGCGTTTTCGCGATAAAGTGATGAACAGCGCAGAAGCCTTTGAACTACTTGGTATGCCGGTTCACAAGCTGCGGCCAAAAGAAGGCCTGGCCATTATGAACGGTACCGCCGTGATGACTGCTTTAGCTTGTCTGGCCTGGGACAGAGCAGAGTATCTGACCCGATTGTCTAGCCGCATCACTTCATTGGCGAGCATTGCGCTGGAAGGCAACAGTAACCATTTTGACGACCTGCTCTTTGCCGTAAAACCTCATAAAGGACAACAACAGGTCGCACGCTGGATCCAGCAGGACCTGAATCATGTTGAGCACCCGAAAAACTCTTCGCGTTTACAGGACCGCTACTCTATTCGCTGTGCGCCTCATATTATCGGGGTGCTTAATGACAGTCTGCCGTGGTTCAAAGAAACCATAGAGAACGAATTAAACAGCGCCAATGACAACCCTATTATTGATGGCCTGGGAGAACACGTCCTGCATGGCGGTCATTTTTATGGTGGTCACATTGCTATGGTGATGGACTCGATGAAAACAGCTGTGGCGAACCTGGCGGATTTACACGACCGGCAAATGGCGTTGTTGATGGACACAAAGATGAACCACGGTTTGCCCTCTAACTTGTCTGCGGCAGAAGGTGAGCGTAAGTCTATTAACCATGGTTTTAAAGCGGTGCAAATTGGCTGTTCGGCCTGGACTGCTGAGGCATTGAAATTAACCATGCCTGCCAGTGTCTTTTCGCGTTCAACCGAGTGTCATAACCAGGATAAAGTGAGCATGGGTACTATCGCAGCCCGTGACTGTATTCGTATTCTGGAGCTGACCGAACAGGTGGTTGTTGCAACTTTGCTGGCGGCTTATCAAGGTGTTGAACTGCGTAAGCGCATTACAGACAAGCCGGTAAACTCATCGGCCGATGTCTTAAAAATGACTGAAAGCCTGGCTGAGCAGTTTGAACTGCTGACAGAAGACCGCCCGTTAGAGCCGGAATTACGTTACTGGCTTGCCCAGTTGCGGTTAAAGGTATGGAATTTGTATCAGGAGCCAGCATGAAACAAGCCAGTTTAATTATTGATGTTCCTTTTTTCGATGTCGATGCGATGCACGTTGTCTGGCACGGGCATTACATAAAATATATTGAAATGGCGCGTAGTGAGTTACTGCGTACCTTCGATTATGACTACCCCGATATGGAAGCTAACGGTCATATGTGGCCTATTGTCGACTTGCGCTTAAAGTACGTTGCTTCGGCTACATACGGACAGCACATTCGGGTGACGGCCACTTTGGTGGAGTGGGAGCATCGACTGAAAATGAATTATGAAATTCGCTGTGTTGAAAGTAATGAACTGTTGACCAAAGCCACCAGTGTGCAGGTAGCCGTTTGTAAGGAAACTCGGGAAATGTTGTTTGAATCTCCTGACATTGTGTTTGAAAAGTTGGGAGTTGAGCACTCATGATCCGCTTACTTTTAGCGACAACTCTATTGATTACTTCAGCAATGGTAGTGGCTGGGGAAGATATGACGCTGAAAGCGCTATCGGCACTTGAAAAGCAATCAGAACCTTTGCCGTTGTCGCTGGAATTCAGTCAGAAAAAACAGTTATCGGGGCTGCCAAGACCTTTGGTAAGTTCAGGCCAGCTGGATATTAGTAAAGACGAAATAGTCTGGACAACAGAGCAACCACAGCAGCAACAATTGACTATTAATCGCCAGGGTATTTTTGAGCAAGGTAATGAGAACTCGGTAAGCGGCAGTGATACCATTGCGCAGTTGTTATTGGCGATTCTGCAGCAGGATGAAACTGTATTGAAGCAGCAGTTCAGGCTTTCGCTAGAGCAGAATTGTGTGGTGATGGTTCCGGAAGCTGACGCTTTAGCCAGTGTGATTGAAAAAATACACAGTTGCGGTATTGATAGCGTTGAGCTTGTAGAGTTGTTTGAACAAAACGGTAATACCACCCGTATAGAGCTGAGCAAAAGGTAATATGGCATGAAGGGTGTACGCGCAGCTTTGACGACTCGATTATTGCTGTTATTTGTTGTCATTGTCGGCGTTGTAGCGGCGTTGTCTGCGCAACTGTCTAATACTCAGTGGAGCAGCAGCCTGGCCGATGCTCTGCCAAATGAAGTGTCTGAGTTACAGCGTAGTTACTTAGAAAGTCAGCAACCAAATGCGCAGCAACTGCTGCTGGGCTTTGAGTCAAAGCAGTATTCCGGCAGCGAAATACTGCTTATTGTGCAAGAACAATTGAACTTACTGACTGAAGCTGAGCCGACCATTAAACTGGCGGAAATGACAAACCCGAAAGCGGTGCTGTCATTTTACCAAAATCAGGCGGGTCGTTTAGCAACACAGCAAGACATGCAAGCGCTTGGAAACGGCAACTACGCAACGATAATAGACAATGCTCAAAAAACCTTACAAAGCCCTGCGCCGGTATTAATGCCTTTAGAGCAGGATCCACTATTACTGACACAGCGTTTTGTACAGCATTTACCGGACTTAATGCCAGGATATAAAAGTCATAATGGACTGTATACCCGCACTTCGGAGTCTATTCATCAGGTATTAGTGCCGCTGCGTATTGCTGGTGATGCGTTAAGCGTGACTCAGTCAGGGCAGTCAGTTCAGGTTATAAATGCCTTTATTGCCAAAGTAACTGAACAGCTACCCGGTATTAACGTGTATCGAAGCGGGTTGCTGTTCCATTCCGATGCGGCGGCGAAGCAGGCAAAGCAGGAAATGACCTGGTTTGGCGGGCTCTCTCTTCTGCTGGTATTAGCCTTATTACTCTGGGTTTTCCGCTCTGGTCAGCAATTGTTTTATACGCTGCTACTGCTGGGTGTGTCGGCAGCGGCCGGGCTATTGGCCACTTTGTTATTAAGCTCCCGGCCGCATGTGCTGATGTTGGTTTTTGCCACCAGCTTTATTGGGCTGTGCATTGACTATGTTATTCATGGTTTTATCGCCCGAAGCCATGGCGCTAAGGCCTGGTCGGCACTGAAGCCGGCTTTGTGGCTGAGCGGGTTAACCACCATTTGGGGTTATATTTTGCTTCTGTTGCTACCGCTGCCGCTATTACAGCAATTAGGTATTTTTATGGCAGTGGCTTTATTCACTGCGATCGTTCTGGTGGTTGTTACTTTACCCTGGTTGCCGCAGCCAGGAGCATCGCGCCCCGGCTGGCAGCGGTTTTGCCATAGCATGACGGAGCTTTACCGACAGATGCGCCAGCCAAGCACTAATGCGTGGTTGAGTGTTATGGCGTTAACAACACTGGGGCTGTTGCTTTGGTCTTTTACGGCCAATGACAATGTTCGTCTGCTGGCCAGCTCACCCGAGTCCTTACTGCAACAGGAAAACCACCTGCGAAAAACCACGGACTTTTATTTTCAGCCAGATGTCCTGTTAGTGTCGGGAGAAACCCAGCAGCAAGCACTGGAGCGTACGGGTGAACTGCACGAGATTGAAGATAGCATCAGCTTGTACGATTATGTGCTGCCGGTGTCAGAACAGCAGCAACTACTGCAACAGCAGCGAAAGTTGTTCCAAAGTCCGGAAGGAAATAATTATCTGCAATGGTTAGGCATTGGACAGCCTGTATTCGGCAGTGAGTCTCAAGAGCATCCCTTACAGAATCAATTTTTATATCCGATGGAAGAAGGCTGGATGAGTGTTGTCCGGCTCAAGCAGCCCTTTAACCCAGATGATATCAGCGAAAGCTATGGAAAACTGGAGCATTTTAACCCGATTGAGCATGCATCAAACGCGCTTGCCGAGTACCGGCACTCTATGCAGTTGTGGCTTATCGCTTTGCTGCTTGTTTCGTTGCCTATACTGGCGATGTTTTTACGCTCTCAGCAAGCTAACAAGCTGAGGCTTCAAGCCGCATGGCAAGTTACCTGTGTTATGACATTGTCCGTGTCGACAGCGTTGCTGTTGGCACAATTGATACAACCACTTAACTTGTTTCATTGTATTGGCGCGATGTTCGTACTGGTGCTCAGCATTGATTACGGCGTTTTTTGCGCCGGCCGGTTGAAGCGCGAACATGCGCTGCAAGCCATTTATTTGTCAGCTTTCACGACCATGGTGGCTTTTGGCGCCTTAAGTTTCAGCTCGACGCCAGCCATTGCAGCTTTTGGAATTGTTGTTTTAATTGGGGTTTTTATGAGTGCCCTGTTCAGTCCGTTGATAATAGAGTCACCTGATAACTAAGGAAAAGAATCATGGAAGAGTCAATTTATGATGTGGTGATTATTGGTGCCGGACCGGCAGGTTCGACAGCTGCTGCTATGTTGGCGAATGCCGGGAAAAGCGTGCTGGTAGTTGAGAAACAAGAGTTTCCGAGGTTTTCTATTGGCGAAAGCTTACTGCCTCAATGCATGACCTTTATTGAAGAAGCTGGGTTATTAGATGCGGTACTGGATAATGCAGAGCGTCTTGGGTTTCAGTACAAAGAGGGTGCTGCTTTTTATCATCAGGGTAAGAAGGTTAACTTTGATTTTCGCAAAAAATCGAGCGAAGGTCCTGGTACAACTTATCAGGTTAAACGCGAACATTTTGATCAGCTATTGGCGCAGGGTGCGGCAGAGAAAGGCGCTGAAATCCGACATGGTGTTGCGTTAGAAGCTATTGATTTTAGTGACCCTAATGCGGTCAAATTGAACTTAACCGGCGCTGCCGGAACAAGTGAAGCAAAGGCACGTTTTGTGCTCGACGCCAGCGGTTTCGGTCGAGTGCTGCCACGCTTGCTGTCGTTAGAATCGCCGTCGGACTTTCCTGTGCGTCAGGCTGTTTTTTGCCATGTAAAATCTGAGCTGGCGGGCGGGAACTTTGACCGCAGCAAAATTCTTATCACCGTGCATCCACAAAATCCTGAAATTTGGTACTGGTTAATTCCTTTTGCGGATGGTACTGCCAGTATTGGTGTCGTTGGTGCGAGTGAGTATTTTGCAGAAAGCGACAGTGAAAAAGAAGCGTTGTGGAAGCTGGTGGCAGATGAGCCGTACCTGCTTGAAGTGTTAGGTGAATACCAGGTAAGCCGTGCTGAGCAACGTATTACCGGCTACTCAGCTAATGTAAATTGCTTGTTTGGTGACCGCTTTGCTTTACTAGGGAATGCTGGTGAATTTTTAGATCCGGTTTTCTCATCAGGTGTGACCATTGCAATGCAGTCTTCATCGCTGGCGGTGCCGTTAGTATTGAAAGAGCTGAATGATGAGCCTCAGAACTGGCAGAAGCTTTACAGTGACCCTTTACGTGTGGGTATTACCACCTTTCGCACTTTTGTTAAGGGTTGGTATGATACCCGCTTTCAGGATGTGATTTTTTATCCACACCAGCAGCAACAGGTTAAAGAAATGATTTGTTCCATTTTGGCAGGTTATGCGTGGGATACAGGCAACCCTTATGTCCGCGAAAGCGAACGCCGCTTGAACGTATTGGCAGAATTATGTGGATAAAGTCGCTAAGAGTCGTGAGTGGCTTAATGCTGGTGTTAATGGTTGCCGGTTGCCAGTCTTTAGGCGGACAGCCAGCTCAGGTTCCTATCGCGGATGGTAGTTACCAGTTGCAGCATAGCTGGCCGCGAGAGCCGGTGCAGCTATGGCAAAAAGTTGAATGGAAAAAAGGCGAGCAACAGCGCATTTTCATGGTGTCGGCAGCTTTTGATAATGAACGATTACTGCTGGTGGCATTATCTCCCTTTGGCAATGAGCTGTTTCGGAGCGAACTCAGTCGTGCAAACGGAGTCACCTTTAAAGGCAGCGAAGCTTTTGACGACTCGCGGCTGGCTATGCAGGTCTGGTCAGATTTACAAATGGCGTTGTGGCCACTTGACAGTATCAATGCCAATTTGAGTGGTGTGAGTTTGCAAGCTACTCAAACCGGACGCGAGTTATGGCGTAATGGGGAATTGCTGTGGTCATCGGTTAGTGAAGATAAGAACCAGCAGCGAGTGATTCAGAACAAACCTATGGGTTATCAATTGACGATAACCACTCTCGAGTACGAGCTATTAGAAACTGATGAAAATCACCTTAAGTGAACCGGGCGCAATTTGCGCGCTGGGTCATAATTGCGAAAGCCTATGGCAGGCTGCACTGGCAGGCGATCAAGCCGGGCTGAAGCCTGCAGCATTCAATACCAACGATGGTACGTCTTTGTTTGCCGGTTCAGTTGCAGATAATAAGTTGCCCGACATTGGTAGTCTGCCGGCAGCCATGCGCACCCGTAATAACCAACTGGTTGCGGCTGCCTTACAACAAATTGAAGAACCCTTGCTGGCGCTGATAGATAGGTTGGGCTCAGATAGGGTGGCGGTCGTGTTGGGGACTAGCACGTCCGGTATTGCCTCTGGTGAATCGGCGTTAGCACATGACGAATCCGAAGGCGGTTTACCCGATACATTTTACTATGCCATGCAGGAAATGCTTGCTCCGGCAGAGTGTATAGCTGCGCTAACAGGTATTACCGGTCCGGTTTACAGTATTTCAACGGCTTGTTCGTCCAGTGCCCGAGTTTTTATGAGTGCTCGCTCTTTATTGCGTTTAGGCGTCGTCGACGCGGTGGTTGTCGGCGGTGTTGATTCTCTTTGTCGGCTAACATTAAACGGTTTTAAAGCGCTGGAATCGACTTCTTCAGGGTGCTGCAATCCGTTCAGTGCGAATCGCGACGGCATCACCATTGGGGAAGCTGCTGGGCTTTTTATTGCTACCCGCGAAGAGGACAACTTACAGCCGTCGCAGGTGACTTTAACTGGTGCCTGTGCAACTTCAGACGCTCATCATATGTCGGCTCCTCACCCACAGGGACGAGGGGCTTTGGCGGCAATGCAGGAGGCACTGACTGATGCTGGCATTACTGCACAGCAACTCGGCTATATTAACTTGCATGGTACTGCTACTCCGCTAAACGATTTGATGGAAGCTTATGCGGTCAATGCATTGGGCGCTGGGAAAGTGCCCGCGAGTTCAACAAAAGCGCTGACCGGCCACACCTTGGGAGCGGCAGGAGCAATTGAAGCGGTGTTCTGCTGGCTGGCGTTGGCGAAACAAGACGGCTTACCAAAGCATGTCTGGGATGGTGTTAAAGATTCTGATTTGGCAGATATCCATTTGTATCAAGGTGGGTCGCTGCAGTATCCAATAGAGCATTGTCTGAGTAATTCTTTCGCGTTTGGCGGGAACAATGTCTCTCTCGTTTTTAGTAGAGGAAAATAACATGGGGCATGATTTGGCTGAGCTTATCAAACACGAACCGCCGATGCGGTTGATTGATAAGCTGTGCTCGGCTGAACAGGGGAAGGGACAATGTTGTCTTACGGTGAGTAGTGACAACCTGTTTTATAGTGAGCAGTATAAGGGTCTGCCGGCGCATGTTGGAATTGAACTGATGGCGCAGACTATTGCTGCTGTTGCCGGTTATCAAAGCAAAGCCGACGGTGGGGAGATAAAGCTGGGGTTCTTGCTGGGAAGTCGAAAATATCAATGTGATATTGACAGTTTTAAGCTGGGAGAAAGATACGATATTTTTGTTGAAGAACTGCATTTTGAGTCTTCGGGGCTGAGTGTTTTTGAATGCGATATTCGCCACAACGATAAGGTCGTTGCGCAGGCTCGGCTAAATGTTTATCAACCGCCCGATGAAACAGCATTTATAGAGGAAAATTATGGTTGAAGGTATGGCTGAACGAGTTCTTGTCACGGGTTCCGGTAAGGGAATAGGACGTGCAATTGCCCTGCAACTGGCAAAAGATGGTTTTGATCTGGCGATTCATTGTCGCTCAGACAAAGCTTCAGCAGAGCGAGTTGTGGATGAAATTAAGTCACTGGGTCAACAAGCGTCTTTACTGGTTTTTGATGTCAGTGACCGCGAGGCTGCACGCAACGCAATTGAGCAGGATATTGCTGATAATGGCGCTTATTATGGTGCGGTTTGTAATGCAGGAATTACCCGTGACGGTGCCTTTCCGTCGTTAACCGAAGATGACTGGGACAGTGTTTTGCAGACGAATCTGGGGGGCTTTTATAACGTGCTGCACCCGTTAATTATGCCGATGATCCAGCAACGCCGCGGTGGTCGTGTGGTGACTATAGCCTCAGTTTCTGGTATCGCCGGCAATCGCGGTCAGGTGAATTACAGTGCGTCTAAAGGCGGCGTTATTGCTGCTACTAAAGCACTGTCGCTGGAGTTGGCTAAGCGCAAAATTACTGTCAATTGTGTAGCGCCCGGACTCATTGAAACGGACATGACCGGCGAGCTAGAGCATGAGAAAGAAATTTTGTCGATGATACCCATGCGCCGCGCCGGTAAGCCGGAAGAAGTGGCTGGTTTGGTTGGTTACTTATTTCAGCCGTCAGCAGCATACATTACGCGACAAGTCTTTTCGGTAAATGGTGGGTTAGTTTAATGAAACGTGTGGTCGTAACCGGTATGGGCTGTCTGACGGCTTTTGGTGACAACTGGCAGAGCTTCCGTAGTCAACTTGAAAATGGCAAGAACGCCGTGGTTAATATGCCAGAGTGGGAGCGTTTTGACGGTCTGAACACACGCCTGGCGGCGCCCATTCGACCGGCGTTTAAAAAACCTTCGCACTACTCCCGCAAAGCGGTGCGCTCAATGAGCACGGTAAGCTTAATGGCAACACGGGCAACGGAATTGGCACTAATTGATGCCGACTTGTTGGAACATTCTTGTATTAGTGATGGAAGTTGTGGCGTGGCTTACGGTTCCTCAGCAGGTGATACCGAGCAAATGAAAATTTTCGGCAATATGCTGGAAAGCGGTGATATGACCGGCCTGAACGCCACAACTTACATAAAGAGTATGGGTCATACAACCGCTGTAAATCTGGGCGTCTTTTATAATGTGAAAGGACGGGTTCATACCACGAGCTCGGCCTGCACATCCGCATCTCAAGGTTTGGGGTATGCGTACGAAGCTATTCGTTATGGTCATCAGAAAGTGATGATTGCTGGTGGTGCAGAGGCGTTGTGTCCGTCCGAAGCGGTAGTATTTGATACTTTATTTGCCACCAGTACTCGTAATGACGAGCCACAGCTGACGCCAAGACCCTTTGATAAAAATCGCGACGGACTGGTTATTGGCGAAGGGGCTGGCACCTTTATTCTGGAAGAGTTGGATCATGCTCTGGAACGTGGCGCGCACATTTATGCTGAACTGGTCGGTTTTGGTACGAACTCTGATGGCGCCCATGTGACTCAACCTACGGCCGATACCATGGCCATTGCTATGAAGCTTGCGTTGCAGCAGGCGCAACTTGAACCGGAGCAAGTAGGCTATGTGAACGCGCATGGCACAGCCACAGACCGGGGCGATGTTGCGGAGTCTCTGGCCACAGCAAGCGTATTTAAACGCTCGGTACCCATCAGTTCATTAAAGAGCTACCTGGGGCATACGCTGGGCGGCTGCGGTACAATTGAAGCCTGGGCCAGCATTAATATGATGCGGGAAAGCTGGTTTGCGCCCACACTTAACCTAACCGATATTGACCCGGAGTGTGGTGATTTGGATTATATAACCGAACAGGCACGTGAGCTTGATACGGACTATGTCATGACAAATAATTTTGCTTTTGGTGGCATTAATACTTCATTGATTTTTAAACGATGGAATAACTCTAATTAATATAAGGAAATAGAAAATGAAAAAACTCTTTGTTGCTACTGTGGTTTTATTGAGTTCGTTATTGTCGCTGCAAGCCGAAGCGCGTGATGACCTGGTAACTCTGGAGCTCAAGCCTGTTATGGAAAGTAATAAGGCGAAAGAGGCTCTGCTTGATGTTCCGGTTTATTTTGCTGGTCAATCGCATCCTGAAGTTGCGCAGTCGAAGGGCGTTATTACCACCAGCCGTAAAACTAATGCAGTGAATAAGTCCGACCGCGAAGCTTGTGAATGGGTATTGCTCTCGGCACTTAAAGTGCTGCAAGACAATGCGCGCGAGAACGGTTACGATGCAGTAATTAACATTAAATCAAATTATGATCATAATGAGTTCAGCAGTGCCGAGGAATTTCAGTGTGGTGCTGGCTTTTTAATGGCGGGTGTTGCCTTGAAAGGTGAAGTGGTTAAATTCAAATAAGGATAATAACAATGAAATATCTACTGGGAGCAGTTGCAGTCAGTTTGCTGACAGCCTGTTCACAAAATGCTGAAACAGAACAAGAGGCGAATACGCAACCTATGTCGTATCCGGAAACGCGTAAAGGCGATGTGGTTGATACCTACTTTGGTACCGAAGTAGCGGACCCATATCGCTGGTTAGAAGATGACCGTAGCGAAGAGACTGAAAACTGGGTTAAAGCGCAGAATGAAGTCACTTTTGCACATCTTGAGTCTATTCCCTATCGCGAGAAAATTGAAACGCGTCTGACCGAGCTGTGGAACTACGAGAAAATTAGCGCGCCGTTTAAAGAGGGTGATTACACCTATTTCTACAAAAATGACGGTCTGCAAAACCAGTATGTGGTGTACCGCCAAAAAGGTGACGAAGAACCGGAGGTATTCCTGGACCCGAACACCTTTAGTGAAGACGGAACAACCTCGCTGGCACAGCTAACCTTTTCTGACGACGGTTCGCTAGCGGCTTACTCAATTTCTGAGGGCGGCAGTGACTGGCGTAAAATTCGGGTTATTGATGCGGAAACCAAAGAGCAGCTGGAAGATCCTTTAGTGGATGTTAAATTCAGCGGCGTTTCCTGGGTAGGCAATGAAGGTTTCTACTACTCCAGTTATGATAAGCCAGAAGGCAGCGAGCTTTCTGCAAAGACCGACCAGCACAAGCTGTATTACCACGAGCTGGGTACAGACCAGTCTGATGACAAACTGGTGTTTGGTGGAACGGATGCTGAGAAGCACCGTTACGTTGGCGGCTACGTTACCGATGACGACCGTTACCTGATGATTTCGGCGGCAAACTCCACCTCTGGCAATAAGCTCTTTATTAAAGATCTTACAAAAGAAGACAGTGAGCTGGTCACCGTTCTGGATCATACCGATTCGGATACTCGTGTATTAGATAACGACGGCTCAAAGCTCTATCTAGTGACGAACTTAGACGCGCCAAACCAGCGTGTTGCGACCGTTGATGCCAGTAATCCAACGCCTGAAAACTGGGAAGACTTTATTCCAGAAACAGAAAATGTGTTGAGCGTATCAACCGGTGCGGGTTATATCTTTGCCGAGTACATGGTCGATGCCGTAGCTAAGGTGAAACAATACGCTTATAACGGCGATATGGTTCGTGAAGTGCAGTTGCCGGGCGTAGGCAGCATAGGTGGCTTCTCAGGTAAAAAAGAAGCGGACGAATTATACTATACCTTTACTAATTACAGCACACCGTCAACGATTTATAAGTTCGACCCGGATCAGGGTGGCTCCGAAGTTTACGCCGAGTCTGGCGCCGATTTTGATTCTGCCAACTACGAATCAAAGCAGGTGTTTTATACCTCGAAAGACGGTACTGAAGTGCCTATGATCATTACCTACAAAAAGGGCACCAAGCTGGATGGCTCAAACCCGACAATTTTGTACGGTTATGGTGGCTTTAATATCAGTCTGACACCGTCGTTTAGCATTGCTAACGCAGCCTGGTTAGAAATGGGCGGCGTTTACGCCGTTGCTAACTTGCGCGGTGGCGGTGAGTACGGCAAAGACTGGCATAAAGCTGGTACCAAAATGCAGAAGCAGAATGTGTTTGACGATTTTATCGCGGCGGCCGAGTATTTAATTGAGAAAGACTATACCTCACCGGAGCGTTTAGCCATTCGCGGTGGCTCTAATGGTGGCTTGCTAGTCGGTGCGGTAATGACACAGCGGCCAGAGCTATTTGCAGTCGCTTTACCTGCTGTCGGTGTTCTGGATATGCTTCGTTATCACACCTTCACCGCTGGCGCAGGTTGGGCATACGATTATGGTACAGCCAATGACAGTAAAGAAATGTTCGAGTACTTGTTAGGGTATTCGCCTGTTCACAACGTGGAAGAAGGCGTGGCTTATCCGGCAACGCTGATCACCACCGGTGACCATGATGACCGTGTCGTTCCTGCGCACTCATTTAAGTTTGCGGCGGAGCTTCAGGATAAAGCGGGCGGTGAGAATCCTCAGCTTATCCGTATTGAAACCAATGCCGGTCACGGTGCTGGCACACCGGTTTCAAAAACCATTGAGCAGTACTCCGATATTTTCGGTTTTACTTTGTATCACATGGGGTTTGAAGAGCTTCCTAAGTAACGACTGAACAGTAAAGGCTTCGCTACAGACGGCGAAGCCTTTGCATATCATCCTTTCGATATTTTTCTCATTTCCCGTTAATCTCTTTTCACTCCCACTCTCGTATTATAAGGATTCAATAATGAACAATGATTTTAATATTATGTGGGTAGTTGCCGCTGTAGTTGTTTTACTTTTACTGATAGCGTCGGTGCGCATTGTGCCGCAGCAAAGCGTGTATTTGGTTGAGTTGTTCGGGCGTTATCGCCGCATGCTGACGCCGGGGCTTAACTTTATTATCCCGCTTATTGAGCAGGTCGCTCATAAACAGTCGATGAGAACGCGGCAGCTGGATGTCGATGTTGAGACCAAAACAAACGATAATGTTTTTGTCATTGTCCGGGTGTCAGTGCAGTATCGCGTGAGCAATGAAACCGCAGTTTATAATGCATTTTATCAGTTGGAAAACCCCGAGTGGCAAATGCAGTCCTATGTGTTTGATACGGTGCGCGCACAAATTCCTAAGCAGAACCTGGACGCGGTGTTCGACAATAAAGACTCTATTTCTAAAGATGTAAAAGAGCAGTTGCGCGATACCATGGAAGAATATGGTTTTGAGATTATTGCGTCGCTGGTGACAGACATTGATCCGGACCAGTCCGTTAAAGATTCAATGAACCAAATTAACGCCGCAGAAAGAGAGCGCCGTGCGGCAGAACATAAGGCAGAAGCTGAAAAAATCATGCTGGTGAAGCAGGCTGAAGCCGACAAAGAATCGAAAATTTTGCAAGGACAGGGCATTGCAGGCCAGCGTTTAGCAATAGCTGAAGGTTTGCGGGACTCTATTGCCATGGTTACCGATCAGGCTAATGACATAACGTCTAAAGATGTCATCGATTTGCTGAAATTTACGAACTATGTCGACGTATTGGGTTCTTTCGATACCGCCGCCAGTAAAGTGATTATGCTGCCACAACCAACGGGTCAGCTCGACTCCTTATCATCGGATATTTTAAGCGCAATGGAAGCGGCTAAAGACAGTAAAAAAGATGGCTGAAACCTTTCCGCTGTTGGCGGCTCAACCCATCTACGATAATAAAAATCGGTTTTATGCGGTTGAGCTGCTGTTTAATACCATTTAAGCCTGGCTGTGTTTCGCCAGTTGCTGAATTTTTCCGACAATAGCACGTAAGCCGTTTCCACGAGTCGGTGTAATGTGGTTTTCTAAGTCCAGCTGAGCAAAATAGCTATCGATATCAAAGGCAAGAACTTGCTCCGGCGTTTTGTCGTGGTAAGCGGCCATGACTAAAGTCAACAACCCCTGCACAATGACGGCGTCGCTATCAACGTGCAGCAACAGTTTACCGTCTTTTTCTTCACTAATAAGCCAGACATTACTTTGGCAACCGCGCACCAGATACTCATCTTTATGCTGGCTTTCTGGTAGGCCGGGCAAAGCTTTACCTAAATCAATGATGTACTGGTAACGTTGCTCCCAGTCATCTAAAAACTCTAAGTCATCAATGATTTCATCTGTACTGGGTAAATTCATGCTGACCAATAACCTTCACTTATAAGTTAAAAGAACGACTCATGTTAAAAGAAAACACCGGCTTCAAGCTGAGCTTCTTCGCTCATCATGTCGCGTGACCAGGGTGGGTCAAAAACGAGTTCAACATTCACATTTTTAACGTGCGGTACCAGAGAAACCCGATACTCAACATCACCCACTAATACCGGACCCATACCACAGCCTGGTGCGGTTAAGGTCATATCAATAGTAACGGTGCCGGAATCTTTATCAACCGCGACTTTGTAGATAAGCCCTAGCGAAACTAAGTTAATCGGAATTTCCGGGTCATAAATGGTCTCTAACGCTTCCCAGACCTGATCTTCTGAAACTTTTCCGTTTGCTGGTGGTTCAAAGTCGAGCTTTTCTGGCTTACGGCCAATCGCATCCGCATCCGTGCCGTCTATGCGCAGCATGTTACCCTGAAAGGTAACCGTATAGTTACCGCCTAAATCTTGAGTAATAGTAACAAACTCACCTTTAGGAATAACTTTAGGCTCACCCGTTGGCACGCGACGCGCTTTAACTTCACGGGTGGTGGACACCATTTTCTGCTGCATAATTTAAACTTCCGTTACTGCACGTTGAAGCTTTCGCCGCAACCGCACTCATTAACAACATTCGGGTTGTTGAATTTAACCACGCCGTTAATGCCTTCTTTTACGTAATCAATTTCGGTATTACGTACCAGTTCCAACGCATTAGAGGCAATAGCGACTTTGATGTTGTCGTTAATATCGACCACTTCATCGCCGTCTTCCATCGCATCGACAGAATCAAGCACATAGGCATAACCCGTACAGCCACTTTGCTTAGTAGAAAGGCGAATTAGCTTGCCCGGTTCATCTTTTAAGCGTGACTCAAAGTAACGTACAGCGTTTTCTGTCATCGAAATTAACGAAGACGATGGTACAAATGTTTCTACAGACATGAGTCTCCTCCTGCCATTAGGCTAGCATTAAACGAGCTTTGTTGATGCCTTCGAACAGCTTATCAACCTCGTCTAGCGTATTATAAATGGTAAATGACGCGCGCGCAGTACCTGGTACCTTCAGGCGTTTCATAAGCGGTTGAGCGCAATGGTCACCAGTACGAATGGCTATGCCTTGTTTGTCCAGCAAAAAGCCAATATCAGCAGGGTGTGCGCCATCTAGAATAAAGCTTAGCACGCCAATTTTGTTGTCGGCGTGGCCAACAATGGTTAAGCCATCGGTTTGCTCTGCTAGTTGTGTTGCGCGTGCCAGTAAAGCGGTTTCGTGAGCTAAAATATCGGCCTTATTAAATTGCTGTAACCAGTTTATCGCTGCCGCCAGACCAATGGCTCCCGCGATATTTGGTGTACCGGCTTCCAGTCGGTTGGGTAATTCACCCCAGGTGGCGTCCTGGTAACTGACTGTGGCTATCATTTCGCCGCCGACTAACCATATAGGCCAGTCTTTTAAAACCTCGTAACAGCCCCATAGCACGCCAATGCCGGTTGGCCCGAATAGCTTATGACCGGAAAACGCATAAAAATCACAGCCAATGTCCTGCACATCGATAGCGCCATGTGCAACACCCTGAGCACCGTCTATCATGACCAGTGCGTCTTTGGCTTTAGCGGCAGCGGTGAGTTCTTTAATTGGGTTAATGGTACCCAGCGCATTGGAAATGTGCGGCATTGAAACGAAAGCCGTGTTCTCACTCAACAGGGCGTGAAACTGCTCGGTATTCAGTGAACCGTCTTCGTTAATGGGTACGACTTTCAATGTGGCGCCAGAACGCTTACACGCCTGTTGCCAGGTTACCAGGTTCGCATGGTGCTCCATTTCGGTCACCAGCACTTCTTCACCGGCTTTTAAGCGCTGAGCAACACCATTAGCGACCAGGTTAATACCCTCGGTTGTGCCGCTGGTCCAGATAACCTCTTCTTGACGATTAGCATGTATGTAATCAGCGACGGTTTTACGTGCCGCTTCGTAGCGATGGGTGGCTTCATCAGAAAGATAATGAGCTCCGCGATGAACATTAGCGTTGCACTGAGTATAGTAATCCGTCAGCGCATCGATGACCGCTTGTGGCTTTTGCGTGGTGGCAGCGTTATCCAGATAAACCAGTGGTTTACCGTTTACCTGCCGTTGCAGTATCGGAAACTGCTCACGAATTTGTGCAACGTTCAGGCTCATTGCTTCTCCATCATACTTTCAAAGCGGGTTTTCAAAATCGGCTGCAACCAGTCGGCCAGGGCTTTATTTGGCATCTGGAAAACCATTTCCTGTACGAAACCAAAGTTGAGCATAACCAGCGCTTGTTGCCTGTCGATGCCACGCGTCAGCATGTAATACAACGCTTCTTCGTCAATTTCAGCAACCGTTGCACCGTGCGCACACTGTACATCGTCTGCGTAAATTTCCAGCTCGGGCTTAGTATTAATTTGCGCACCACGAGTCAGCAGCAGGTTACGATTATTCAGTTCGGCCAGGGTTTTTTGCGCATGGCGGTGAATATGAATGCGGCCATTAAATACTGCTTTTGCCCTGTCACCGATAATGCCCCGGGCGTTCTCTTCGGTCGTGCCGTTAGGTGAGGCATGTTCGATGGTGCTGTGCAGATCGAAGTGCTGGCGTGGAGCCAGTAAATACACGTTATTAAACTTGGCGAACGCATGCTCACCAGCGTGTTCAATGTCTACGTCCAGACGCGTTAACTGACTGCCGTAGCCAATTAGGGTGCTGTTCAGTCTGGCGTGATCGTGCAGTTTAAAGTGACTGCCGCCAATATGAATCGCTTCGCCCTCGTGCAGGGCAAAACGGTAATGCTCTAAACGCGCTTTCTCGGCTATGTCATATTCAGCAAAGACGGTATTCAGGCTGTTACCTGAGCCGCTGCCGTGCTCAATAATGGTTGCCTGCGCATTTTCACCAACACGTACCAGCGTGCGCTGATGAGACTCGATACCGGCAGACGCAAAGTTAACGATGCGAATGGGTTGTTCAACTTTAGCGCCAGCCGCAATGTCGATAACGACACCTTGCTGCGCCAATACGTCGTTTACCAGGCCAAACAAATGACGGCTGGGTTTTACTTGCGCAAAAATAGCTTCAGCGGGTTCGCTGGGCGCTGACAGCTCACTAATAGTGATGCCTTCAGGTAACTTAAGCTTGCTGATGTCGGTACTAAGCTGACCGTCCACAAACACCAAATCCAGACTGTTTAAGCCTTCAATGACTGGTGCTTCGGCGGTCGCGTTACCGGTGCCGGATTTCAGCTCTAAATCAGCAACCGGATGCAACGAGGTATAACGCCATGCTTCGGTGCGGCGTGTCGGCCATTGCTGTTGCTTTAACGTGTCCAAGGCTTGTGCCCGGACCGGAGATAGCCAATCGTCAACGGTCGAGGCACGCTCTAAAACGTGGTTTAACCATTGACTCATGCATCTGCTCCTTCTGCTTCAGCTAACCAGGCATAACCTGAGGCTTCGACTTCTTTCGCCAGTTCAGGACCGCCACTTTTCACAATTTTGCCTTTAGACAGAATGTGCACATAGTCAGGCTCAATGTAATCGAGCAAACGTTGGTAGTGCGTAACCACGATAAAACTGCGTTTGCCGTCGCGCTGGCTGTTCACACCCTTAGCTACAACCTGTAGAGCATCGACGTCAAGCCCGGAATCAGACTCATCCAGAATCGCAATTTTCGGCTCAAGCATAATCATCTGCATAATTTCGTTACGCTTTTTCTCTCCACCGGAAAAGCCTTCATTGACGCCGCGCTTTAAGAAGTCGAGCGGTAACTCAACTTGCTTGCAGGCTTCTTTGGCTTTTTTCAGAAACTCAGCTGAGCTCAAAGCGCTTTCGCCGTGAGCTTCACGCATGGCATTCACGGATTCTTTCATGAATTCCATGTTGCTTACGCCTGGAATTTCAACAGGGTATTGGAAAGCCAGAAATATACCGGCCTGGGCGCGCTCTTCTACTTCCATGTCCAGTAAGTCTTTACCGTCCATTTCAACGCTGCCGCTTTCAACTTCGTAGCCATCGCGGCCAGATAAAACGTAACCTAAAGTACTTTTTCCGGCACCGTTAGGACCCATAATGGCGTGTACTTCGCCGGGTTTTATTTCCAGATTCAGGCCTTTTAAAATTGTTGTTTCTTCCACACGTGCGTGCAGGTCTTTAATCGATAGCATGTTTTACCCCACTGAACCTTCAAGACTGATTTCAAGCAACTTACCGGCTTCCACCGCAAACTCCATTGGTAGTTCGCGGAATACCTCTTTACAGAAGCCATTTACAATCATTGAGACTGCTTTTTCAGGGTCCAGGCCTCGTTGCCGACATAAGAATAATTGATCGTCACTCACCTTAGAGGTGGTGGCTTCGTGTTCAACAATCGCGGTTGGATTGCTGCTTTCAATATACGGGAATGTGTGTGCGCCGCACTGGTCGCCAATAAGCAGCGAATCACATTCGGTAAAGTTACGCGCGCCCTCGGCACCCGGGCCCATACGAACCAGACCTCGGTAAGCGTTATTACTGCGGCCGGCGGAAATACCTTTGGAAATGATGGTCGACTTGGTGTTCTTACCTAAGTGGATCATTTTGGTGCCGGTATCGGCTTGTTGTCTGCCGCGGGTTAACGCAACTGAGTAGAATTCCCCAACGCTGTTATCGCCTTTAAGAATACAGCTTGGATACTTCCAGGTAACGGCAGAGCCTGTCTCTACCTGAGTCCAGGAGATCTTCGCGTTTTTCTCGCACAGGCCGCGTTTAGTGACAAAGTTATAGATACCGCCTTTGCCGTTTTCATCACCCGGATACCAGTTTTGCACCGTAGAGTATTTGATCTCCGCGTCATCCAGTGCAACCAGCTCAACTACGGCCGCGTGTAATTGGTTTTCGTCACGCTGTGGTGCGGTACAACCTTCCAGATAACTAACGTGACTGCCTTCTTCGGCGACAATTAAGGTACGCTCAAACTGACCGGTATTCTGTTCGTTTATGCGGAAGTAAGTTGATAGTTCCATAGGGCAGCGAACGCCTTTTGGAATATAAACAAACGAGCCATCGGTGAATACGGCGCTGTTCAGTGCGGCAAAGAAGTTATCGCCACGTGGAACTACGGTACCTAAGTATTTTTTAACCAGATCCGGGTACTTATGAAGGGCTTCGGAGATAGGGCAGAAGATAACTCCTGCTTCTTCCAGCTTCTCGCGGAATGTTGTGACCACGGATACTGAGTCGAAGACTGCATCAACAGCTACACCCGCGAGCATTTCCTGCTCATGCAGAGGAATACCCAGCTTTTCGTATGTGCGTAGCAGTTCCGGATCAACCTCGTCTAACGACTTAGGCTTGTCTTTCATACTCTTAGGTGCGGAGTAGTATGAAATTGACTGGTAATCTACCTTAGGATAATCGACGTGTGCCCAGTCAGGCTCTTCCATTTTTAACCAGGTGCGATAAGCCTTCAGACGCCACTCCAGCATCCATTCAGGCTCACCCTTAATGGCGGACAGACGGGCAATGACGTCTTCGTCCAAACCAATTGGGAAAGTTTCTGACTCTATTTCTGAAATGAAGCCTGCGTCGTATTTACGCGCAAGCGCCTGATCAATCTGTTCACTCATGATTTACCCACTCTAAAAGCTGCGGATGGGAGTTTCGCCCGTTACTGGCCGACAGTATAAAATACCTGACTAAAACACTCAACTTTATCTGCTGACCAACATTATACGGGATCACAGCCTTTTTGTCGCTTATTTCGCCGGGTAAGGTAAGCCTGTTGCTCTTTATTTTAAATGACATAAGGTAAATTAGAATGGTTGTTACATTTTGTTACATGTTCTAAGGTGCTATGTCTTTTAGTACAAAATTTAATCATATATTGTAAAGAGCTACATCAATCGTTGTAAAAATGTAATATAAGAAGAATATAAGAAGAAAAGTACAGTAATAAAATAAGCTTTTAGGTTTAGGGAGGGCTGTTATGGGACGTTATACGCGGTTAGCTTTAATCGAACACCAAAAACGTACGCAGAACTTAGGGTTGCTTGCAGAATCCTTAGAAATATCAGTCGTCCATCGTGCATTTTCTGAACTGGTTGATCATTCACCAGAGCCCGAGACCATGGTGGCTTATTCTCTCGGATCGGAGCAGTTATCTCGTTCCCACATTACCAGTGAAATTGCTGCATTAACTAAAACCTACCCTTTATTTCTAGTTAATGCGAGAAAAGATGATGTTCGTCCTATTCAAGCCCTGAACCTTGGTGCTCGCGGTATTATTTACGAAAACGACCATTTAGACCGAGTACTGACCGCGATAAAAGTTATTAGCCAGGGAGAACTCTATTATCCGCGCTCATTGCTTTCAGATAAAATTGAAGAAATGATGCTGCGGCGGCAAGCGGATGATTCTTTTACTACCGTGTCTCAAATTAGCTCCCTTACGCCACAAGAGTTAAAAATTATAGAGTTGGTTGCTACCGGAGCCCGCAATAAAGAAATTGCTGAGCACTTAAATATCAGTGCTCATACCGTGAAGACACACTTGTCTTCCATTTTTCGAAAGACCGGTGCGCGTAACCGGGTCGAACTACTAAAGTGGTCCAGTTACGCGACATCCGTTTAACGCTGATTAACTCTCTGCACGCCAATACCCCATATCCAGGCCTTTTTCTATTAACTCTACCAGCGCCTTCTCCATTGCTTGTTTTACCGACAATTGAACCGGTTCGTTGGTTGAGTAGCCGCCTTCGAATTCGGCTAGCCGGTTGAGAGATACGTAGCGAAACAGGCCTGCCCGTAGTTCTTGAGAGAACACTTTTTTATTTGCTGATACCGAAACCAGCACCTGCCCACTATAAACGTCTACCGCTCGCAAATAGACGGATACCTGATCTTCCCGGTAGAGTTCAGATGCACCAATACCAAAATATTCTGCGCCGATACCTCCGGTACTAACATTGGTGTCGTAGCTTATAATACCGCCCTCCAGCAGCAGCCTGGCCTCACTTAACGGAGGAAGCTCTTTATTTTTGCTGGAGTTATGTATCTTTCGCTCGGTTAACAAATTTTGCAGGTTTTCACGCTCCATAGGTAAGAACCAGCCTGATTCCAGTAACATTTGAGTGAGCATAGAGGTTGCTCCCTGAGTCACTGCGGTAGAGAAACTGGAAACATTAGCCTGTGGTTTATACTGCCCCGTTTGATCCCTAAAGGAATAAACCGATACCGGAATACGGGTTTGAGGTAATGGGCTTTGCTTTAAAGTCGTCATTGTCGAGCTGGGAGCGTCAATTTCAGCGGGCTGTACATTGATGTCCGTTGGCTTGGGCATTAACGCACAGCCACTCATAATAAGTGAAGCTAGAATGAGGAAAAGTTTACGCATGATAATTCTCCTCAACTATATTGAAGGCATGGTGATAACAGTCTGTTCACCACTGCCGTTATGAGTGATGTAGACAACAACGCTACCGTCTGGCTGACCAACTACTTCAACCGTGTATTCACCTGTGTCATACAGGCCTTCAACAATTTCGCCATCTGCAATGCGACGGGTAAGTGAATTGATGATATTACGCTCTAACGCTTCACGAAAACGATCAACAAAAGAGCGGTCGGCGTCAGGTGCTGAATGGGCATTCTGACTTTGTGCTTTTTGTAATAAAAAACTCCCGTTCATTGGGTTTCCACCAAAGCTCGGGTTGATAGGTTGATAGACAATTTCAGTTGCTGCGGCATTCACTGCCACAAGCAAACAACTAATGAAGAGCCAACGTAATTTCATAATCTGCGCCTTTAAAAATTATTATCTTGTGGCGTATCAAATACAGAGTCCGCTTTTACTCGCGCGACTTCGTTAATACTGATCAAAATGGCTTTCTCGGCCATTTTCTTGACATCGTTTTGTCGTCTTCCGAAGTAAGTTTCGAAAACCTTTGTCTGCTCCATCTCTACCCATAAATAGGTGCCAGCCTGCGGATAGACTTGCTCGTGAATAACAACGGTAATGCCGTTAGTTGAAGGAATGTCACGCCAATAGCTGGTGTAGTAGAAGAAGAAGTCTTTACCGAAACGCGAAATGGTTCGGTCCAGCACCATGCCGCCAAGCTCTATTTCGTCGGCTTGACTAACCGGAGTAAACAGCAGAACGAGTAGAATGAGTTTCTTTAGCATAAGGACTAAGAAAGCGGCTGCACCAAAATGACGCAGCCGCTAATCTTACTTCTTAGTATTGAACAACAGTAGCGACGTTATAGTCGCCCTGCTGATATACGCTCATAGTGTTGCCGTCACTGGCCTGACCGCCAGTAACAACGTTGTAGTCACCTACTTGCTGAATATCAACACTACCGCCGCTACCGCCAACAATGAATGAACCTTCATCGCCAGCTATAACGTTGCTATTACCTTCCTGATAGAAGCTGATAAGGTTCTCATCGCCGCCAATAATGGTATCGATTAAGTTAATATCACCTTGCTGTTCGGAATCTAACGTGTTGCCTGAGGTTGTGCCTGCATCGTAAGAGTAAGCAAGAGTGACGTTGCCATCACCAACCTGGTTAGACATGACATCGTTGTCGTCACCAACAAACACAACTTCGGCTGTGTTTGCATCACCGCGCTGACGGCTCTGAATGTCGTTAGAAACGCCCTGGACAGCCACTGCGTTAAAGTTATCATCGCCACGGCTGCTGACCATGATGTCGTTTTGCTCACCGTAAGATTCACCGACGGCAGTGTTGTTATCGCCAGCCTGCTCAAGCTCAACATTATGCATGTCGCCTTCGGTTGCAAATACTGCGTAGTTATTGTCTCCGCGTTGGTACGCATCAATTAAGTTGTCGTTACCAATCATGCCATTCGCGGCTTCAACAACGTTTGAGCTACCTTGCTGCTGAACGACAATAAAGTTAGCTTCGCCTTGAATAGGCTGAATCAGGAATTCGTTTGCTGAACCGTCCTGAAATACATCGACAAAGTTTTCGTTGCCCTGTAAGTCTTCGGCAATGAAAATGTTAGATGAACCATATTGCTGAGCATAAACTTCGTTGTCATCGCCGTCTGCACCCACAACACCTGCAACGTTACCGTCACCTTCTTGTGATGCTTCAAAGGTATTGCGGTCGCCGGACGCATTGAAATAGCCTGACTCATTCAGTGAGCCAGACTGTTCACTTAAGAATAGGTTGTCACTGCCCGAAATCTGGAAGTTGCTCCAGTTGGAGTCGCCTGACTGATAAATTTCTGCTGCATTATAGTCACCACTGAGGTCGATGGTTGCCTCGTTTGCATCACCGGACTGATCAGCAATTGCTGTGTTACCGTCGCCCTGCAGGAAGATATTGGCAGAGTTCAAACTGCCTTCCTGATAAGCTGATAACCAGTTATCGTCACCAACGACATCGGCATTAAAAATGTTCCACAATCCAGACTGCTCGCCTTCGACCAAGTTGAAATCACCGGTTACGTAAGCATAAGCTTCCTGCCATTGGTCAAACTGCAGCAGTGATGTAACGTTATCGTCACCGTACTGGTCGGCATATGCCCAGTGTAAAACACCGGCTTGTTCGACATAAACTTCGTTACCAATTTCAGCGGCGCCAGCCGATTCCTGGTTGATGACGGCAATATGATTTTCGGCAACCGCGCTACCTGCAAAGGCAATGCCTATAGCAAGAGCGATAGCACTTTTCTTTATGAGTATTTTAGACATGATTGTTCTCCGTAATTGTTGTAATCAAAACTGCGTGATGGACATTTCAGCGGCAGAGCCTGATTGTTGGATAGTGATAGCGTTGTCGTTACCCAGCTGTTGTAGCTGAACAAGGTTGCTATTCCCCAACTGCAGGATGGTTGCTGAATTACCGCGTCCTGATTGTTCTGCAGTGACAGAATTATTGAACCCTTGCTGTTCCAGACTCAGAGTGTTCTCAAAGCCTGACTGAACCAAATACGCGTAATTTTGCTCGCCCGACTGGATAACTGAAGTGAGGTTATAAGATCCGAGTTGAGCAATTTCCGCATGGTTTGCAAGGGCCTGCCGCTCCAGTAACCCTGCTAGCGCAACAGGAATGTCTTTTGCCACTGCCACTCCGGGGAGTGAGACAAAAAGCAAAACCAGTGCTGCTAAAAGTTGTTTTTTGTAAGTCAAAGCGGAACACCTTTTGTTAATAATTCCGCTAACAAGAATAGGTGGTTCAGAGAGCTGAACAATCGTATGAAAGGGGTATTTTATGTGACTTGTTGATGATGTTTTTGAATTGAAATATCGTTAATTTTCATTGCTTTGAATTTTTCCAGTCGCTTCCCTGCACCAAACGTCCTAGTCCTTTATTCGTATTTATGATCAGATTTCGTAAAGCTATATCTTTCGAGATATCTTTACGTCAAAAATATGCTAGTTATTTTCTAGTGCTTAAGTTTTAGGCACGACGATAATTCATAAAACAACAAGACAGAGGAAGCAAAATGGCTAATATTAAAAAGTTAGTCGTTGGTATTTCTATGGCGTTAGTCGCGGGTTCAGCTGCAGCGGCAACCGATAAGAAAGCTGATGATGATTCACTGCTGGTGATGTTTAAGCAGTCAGTGACGAAAGAGCAACGGCAAGACTTAATCAAAAATGCGGGCGGCAGTTTACGCGCACTCGATGACAGTGGTCGTGATATAGCAATGCGTCATATTGCTGATGGCCGAATTGCTAAAGTTAATGTACGCAATGCAAAACAGCGTGATGCGTTAATCAAGCGTCTGTCTCAGCACCCGCTGGTTGAGGTTGCTGAGCCTAACTACGTTATTAGTATTAACGATTCAAAAGATCCCAAGTTTAATATACTTGCTACTCCGGATGACCCAGGCTTCGGTGATATGTGGGCGTTGGAAAACACCGGTCAGAGTGGCGGTACGCCGGGTGCCGATATTGATGCGCGACCAGCCTGGGATATTACGACCGGCGACAGTAATATTGTTATTGGCGTAATCGATAGTGGTGTTGATTACACCCACCCTGATTTAGCCGGAAATATGTGGGTTAACCCGGGTGAAATCTGTGACAACGGTGAAGATGACGATGGCAACGGTGTTGTCGATGATTGCTATGGTTACTCGGCTATAACGTCCACCGGGGATCCGATGGATGAGAATGGTCATGGTACACACGTTGCAGGAACCATTGGTGCAACATCAAATAATGGCGTGGGGGTTACCGGAATTAACTGGGACGTGCAAATAATCGGTTGTCAGTTCCTCGATGCAGATGGCTATGGTAGTACAGCTGGCGCTATCGAGTGTATTGATTATATGGCCAATTTAAAGGCGAACCATGGTGTAAATTTGGTTGCGACTAATAACTCCTGGGGTGGCGGTGCTTATTCAGAGTCTTTGAGAACAGCCATCAGCGACAGTATTGATCAGGGTATTATGTTTGTTTCAGCGGCAGGGAACGATGGTATCGATGCCGATGTTACGCCAAGCTACCCGGGTGGGTATGATCTTGACGGGATTGTGAATGTTGCCAATACAACGCGTACCGACAGTATGTCCGGAACGTCAACCTATGGTCTGGAATCTGTTGATTTAGGGGCTCCGGGTACGGAAATTCTTTCAACCTACTTAGATGGTGGTTATGCGACTGCAACCGGGACCTCAATGTCCAGTCCGCATGTTGCTGGTGTTGCCGGATTAGTTTGGTCTATAGACCCGAGTCTTAGCATTGCTGAAGTAAAGCAAATTCTTATGGATTCAGGCGAGAGTATTCCGGCATTATCGGGTAAAACTGCTTCAGGAAAGCGTCTGAACGCATTAAGTGCTTTAGAAGCTGCCGATCCAGATCCGACTTACCTGTTAACTTTGTCTCCGGGTCGACAGGAAATTGTCGCGGGTGACAACGCCTCCTTTACTCTTGATGTTGACAGCATTGCAGATTGGTCAGGCACTGTTGATTTAAGTGTTTCCGCGGAACCTGAACTGGATGTTTCGCTGTCTTCAAGCCAGGCCGGCGAAGGCGACAGCGTCGATGTGTTGGTAAGCACTACCGATGAAACGCAATGGGGCGAATACAGCATTACGGTTAGCAGCTCTGATGTTGAGACGGGTGAAATTACCCGTGAAGCGAGCTCGGTTGTGTATGTTCTGCCGCAAGGTTTGTCTGACTTCTATTATGAAGATACGGCGAATACCGACATTCCGGATAATGACAGTGAGGGTATTTCGCGAGTCATTAACGTACCTGAAACGGGTGTTGTTTTTGGTGCGGATGTGAGTGTTGATATTACTCATACCTGGCAAGGCGACTTGATTGTCAGCTTAACCTCGCCTGAAGGTACTGAGCATGTATTGCACGACCGTGCTGGTGGTAGTACTGAAGATTTAGTGCGCAACTGGTCTGTTGATACCTTTAATGGTGAAGATATGACTGGAGACTGGACGTTGACCGTTTCAGATAATGCTGGCGCTGACACAGGAACATTAAATCACTGGTCATTAACGTTAACGGCGGTGGAAGAAGACGATGGCTTACCGGATGCTCCGGTTGCCGGCTTCGAAGCCAGTGTTGATGATTTAACCGTAACCTTTACCAATATTTCGTCAGACAGTGACGGCGATATTGCCAGTTACTTCTGGGAGTTTGGTGATGGTAATACATCGACCGAAGCTAACCCAGTTTATGCATATTCTGAAGCCGGAATTTACGATGTAACATTAACGGTTACAGATGAAACTGAGCTGTCGGATAGCGTAACGCAGTCGGTTAATGTCAGCATAACGGACATCGAGCTGAGCGTTTATCGTGCGACTCACTTGCGTAACGATACAACCTTAGTTGATTTACGTTGGAGCGGAGCTGCCGGAGATGTGGATCTTTATCGTGACGGTGAGTTTATCGAAACCCTGGATAATTCAGGTCGATACCGCGATCGCTTTAAGTCAGATGGCAGTGACGTAGTTTATGAACTGTGTGAAACCGGAACTGAAGCTTGCCAGTCAGCTACAGCCAGCTTCTAATGCTGAGTTGGGCTAAGCCTAAGTTTTAACGTATAAAGGGCACCAATTGGTTAATGCCGATCAGTTAAGAAAA